>NZ_JBRREF010000014.1:0-79515 GCF_056760135.1 Stenotrophomonas sp. STEN023
GGGGGGCGCTCCGGGTTCCGCGCGGCCCCCGCGTGGGCTGTGGTTTCCCGGGAACGCCACCCGCGTCGCGGGCGGCGCCTCTACACGGTCAAAAGCTACCCCTCCCTAGCCCTCCCCTTGGCCTTCGGCCAAAGGGAGGGGACTAAAGCTTTGCCCCTCCCCTTTGGCGTAGCCAAGGGGGAGGTTGGGAGGGGGTTGGTTTTGCTTTGGGCTTTTGAGGCTGCTGCTTAGAGCCCCCCTCCCCAGCCCTCCCCTGCACTTCGTGCAAGGGAGGGAGCCAAGCTACAGCCCTGCGCCGAAGCGGTAGGTCACGCCCAACATCGGGCCGGACAGGGACACGTCCAGGCGCTTGCCCTTGTCGCGGTAATCCAGGCTCTGGTGGCGGTAGCCCATCGATACGAACACGTTGTCCGTTGCCTGGTAGTTGGCCAACGCCAACAGCTGCCAGGTCGAATCCGAACCCACACCGAAACCGCCCACATCCACATAGGCAATGCTGCTCCAGCGCGGGCTCAGCGTCTGCCGCCAGCGCACGCCGGCAATCGGGTCGACGAAGGTGGAATCCGAACGCGCCGACACCAGGCCGGGCACATTCACCGCAGCGTTGATGTCCCAATAACGCGCACCGGCCAGCAGATCGATGCCGGTACGTTCGTTCGCCAACCAGGCATAACCCGCAGTCACCGTTGCCGAGGTCTGCTTCACTTTCACGTTCGCTGCCACGCCAATCGGCAGCGGCGTCGAATCGGAAGTGGATGCATGGGTGAAATCGGCCTGCAGCACGAAGTTGCCACGGCGCGCGGTGCCGGTGACGAAGGCTGCAGCGTCGAGGTTGTCCATCAACTCGGAGAAGGACTTGTGCACGTCCGCCATCGGGGCGCTGCGGAACGGCCTCACCTGCCCTTCCATGCCGCTCATCCACACATAAGGGGTGGCCTGGAAGCGCCAGCTGTCGTCGTTGTCGTTGCTCTGTGCGTGCGCGAGCGGCATGCCGCCCATTGCCAGCAGCAGGCACAGGTAGTTGCGGGTGAATCGGGTTTTCATTGAAGCTCCATATGATGCGTGCCCGCTTGCACGGGCACGCCGATTGCTCGCCTTATACGCCCAGGAAACGGAAGGGCTTGGCGTCCTTGAACTGGGCGTTGGCTTCACCCGAGTAGATGGTGCGCTGCTGGTTGCCAAGGTCCAAACGCTTCACCTTGCCACGCTCGCTGAAATCAATCTTCTTCAGATCCACCCAGAACACATTGGGTGCCAGCGCGGATTCGAAGTAATAACGCATGCGCGACTGGTCCGACACCGTGCGCCAGCGCGTCGAGGAAATATTCGGCTGGTCCGGGGTGGTGATGCCGTACGGCACCGATACATTGCGGATCACGCCGAACACGCTGGCGGTGGATTCCACCGGGTCGGTCGACTTGGGAATGGCGTCGATATAGAAGGCAGCGCGCGCGAAGCGGTCCGAAGCACGGTTGGTGCCCGGCAACATCACCGTGCCGCCGATCTGCCGCCAGTAGGTTTCCAGTGCCAGCTGCTCTTCGAAGATCGGCGAGTTGGTCATCACCTTGTAGTCGCGGCTGTGATGGATGACCTGCTTGCCCTTGATGTACTCGATGATGGCGCTGTCGCCACTGGCGTCGGAGATGGACAGGTGCAAGGTGGCCAGGCGCTGCTCGCCGGGCGCTGCATCGCTGACCAGGGTGAAGGGCTCGGCGCTCAGGACCTTCACCGCTTCCTCGACGGTGGCGAAGTTGTCGAGCATGTACTGCGTCCACACCGAGATGGCCAGGCCGGGCTTGCTGCTGTTGCGCTCGGGGTATTCGGACTCGGCCAGCCACAGCAGGTTGGCGACCAGGCCGGCTTCGTTCATGCCGTCGGTGGTGGAAATATCGTAAGCGCTGGCAATGACGCTGCCGTAGCGCGAGGTCCACTTCAGCGTGTCCGGGCCGGTCTCGCCGCTGCGCTGCATGCCACGCGGGAACATCCACAGATGGGTACCGGTATCGATCTTGTAGTCCATCGAACGGCCAGTGAAGATTTCATTGCCAGCACCGTGGTACACAAAACGGGTGCAGGCATCGGCCTCGGTCTGCACACCCGCCATACCGAAAAGTACGGTGGCACAGGCGGCAATGATGGATCGCTTGGCTGATTTCATGGGGTTAGCTTCCTTTGCTGGATCAGATCAGAGATGCAATCGGAATGATCCTAACAGCCATTCATTGTCCTATCGCGACTTGGTTGGCAGTCCTGAAAAACCGCAACCAGACAATTGGCCGCTGCTATGCTCAGCGCATATTCGAACGGAGGAACTGCCCCATGCCTCAAATCACACCACATCACACCGCTGCCTTCCTCCGCCCCTTGTTGGTTGGTGGCCTGTTGAGCATCGCCTTGAGCGGCTGCCTGAGTGCACCGCCGGTTTCCGATGATCCCAACTTCGGCCGCTGCAGCGACGCCTCGCTGCAATGGGCGGTGGGCACGGTGAATGACGAAGCCACCGTGCGTCGCCTGAAGACCGAGAGCGGTGCAGGCCTGGTCAATCCGATCAGCCCGACCACGATTGTTTCCCGCGATATCCGCCAGGACCGCCTGCGCGTCTACACCGATGCCAACAACGTCATCACCAAGGTGCGTTGCGAGTAACACCAGCGCGCTGCGGCCTGCCGCACAATACGCGCACAAACACGAACGGCAGGGTTTCCCCTGCCGTTCGTCGTTTCACACGCTCACAAGTGCGAGCGCTTGTTTCAAGCCCGCTTACTTCAAACCGCGGTTGTGCAGCAGCGGCTCGACGCTCGGGTCCTTGCCGCGGAAGTCGCGGTAGGCCGTCGCCAGATCACGCGTATTGCCGATCGACAGGATCTTGTCGCGGAACACCTGGCCGTTCTCACGGGTCAGGCCGCCGTTCTCCTTGAACCACTCGAAGGCGTCATGGTCGATCATCTCCGCCCAGAAGTAGGCGTAGTAACCGGCCGAATAACCGCCACCCCAGATGTGGTCGAAGTAGCTGCTGCGGTAACGCGGCGGCACCTGCGCCAGATCCACCTTGTAGCGCTTCAGCGCATCGGCCTCGAACTTGTCCACGTCCTGCAGCGGTGCGTCAGCGCCCTGCGTATGCCAGGCCAGGTCGAGCAGTGCCGCCGACAGGTATTCGGTGGTCATATAGCCCTGGTTGAAGGTCTTGGCCTTGGCGATCTTGTCGACCAGCTCCTGCGGCATCGCTGCCTTGGTCTGGTAGTGCTTGGCGTAGTTGGCGAACACCTTCGGGTCCGAAGCCCAGTGCTCGTTGAACTGTGACGGGAACTCGACGAAGTCACGCGGCACGCCGGTGCCGGCCACGCTCGGGTACTTGGTGTTGGAGAACATGCCGTGCAGCGCATGGCCGAACTCGTGGAACATGGTGGTCACGTCGTCCCAGCTCAGCAGCGCGGGCTGGCCGGCGGCAGGCTTGGTGAAGTTGCTGACGTTGTAGACCACCGGCTTGGTGCCGGTCAGGCCGTCCTGCTCGACGAACACGTCCATCCAGGCGCCACCGGACTTGCTGTCGCGCTTGAAGAAGTCGGCGTAGAACAGCGCCAGCGGCTGGCCGTTGGCGTCGGTGACTTCAAACACGCGCACGTCCGGGTGATACACCGGCAGGTCCTTGCGCTCCTTGAAGGTCAGGCCGTAGAGCTGGTTGGCGGCGTAGAAGACGCCGTTCTGCAGCACGTTGTCCAGTTCGAAGTAGGGCTTGATCTGCGACTCGTCCAGGTCGTACTTGGCCTTGCGCACCTGCTCGGCGTAGAAGTCCCAATCCGATGCCGCAGCCTTGAAGCCGCCCTTCTGCGCGTCGATGACCTTCTGGATCTCGGCCAGCTCGCCGCGTGCCTTGGCGGTGGCCGCCGGCACGGTGTCGGTCAGCAGCTTGAGCGCGTTGGCCGGCGTCTGCGCCATCTGGTCGGTCAGGTTGTAGGCGGCGTAGTTCGGGAAGCCGAGCAGCTTGGCCTTGGCCGCACGCAGCTGGGCCAGGCGCTGGATGATGGCGCGGGTGTCGTTGGCATCGCCGTGCTCGGTACGGGTTTCCGAGGCCTGCAGCACCTTGGCGCGCACGTCGCGGTCCTGCAGCGAGCCGAGTGCCGGCTGCTGGGTGGTGTTCTGCAGGCTCAGCACCCACTTGCCGTCCAGCTTGCGGCCCTTGGCAGCGTCTTCGGCGGCAGCGATGTCGCCATCGGACAGGCCGGCCAGCTGCGCCTTGTCATCGATGACCACCGCACCGGCGGCGGTGGCCGCGACCAGCTTGTTGTGGAAGTCGTTGGACAGGGTGGCTTCTTCGGCGTTGTACTGCTTCAGCGTTTCCTTGTCGGTATCGCTGAGCTCGGCACCGGCCTTGACGAAGCCCTTGTAGGTTTCCTCGACCACGCGCAGCTGCTCGGCGTCCAGGCCGGCTTCGGCGCGGCCGTCATAGATGCTCTTGATGCGTGCGAACAGCTTGGCATCGAGGTGAATGGCATCACCATGCGCGGCCAGCTTGGGCACCACGTCTTCCTGGATCTTCTGCCGCTCCGGGTTGGTATCGGCCTGCACCACGCTGAAGAACACGCGGCTGACGCGGTCCAGGATGGCACCGGACTTCTCCATCGGCAGCAAGGTGTTGTCGAAGGTGGCCGGCTGGGTGTTGTCGGTGATCTGCTTGATCTCCGCCAGCTGCTGGCGCATGCCTTCCTCGAAGGCCGGCAGGTAGTCGCTGTCCTTGATCTTGTCGAAGGCCGGCGCCTGGAACGGCAGCGAGCTGACAGTCATGAACGGATTGGTGGAGGCATCGCCCGGCTTGGCGGCCTCCGCAGGTGCATTGGCGGTCACGGGGGCAGTGGACTCCTTGCCAGAACAGGCGGCCAGCGCAAGGCTGATGGCGGCGGCCAGAACAACGGTACGCGACATGAAACGGCTCCTTGGGAACGGGCTTCGAACAGCCCATCACCCTACTCCGTTCCCCTGTGAGCGGCATGTGCCGATGGTGGCGCCGGCCAGCGCCGGATCTGTCGGCTGGGCGCTCAGCTGGAGCTGTGGTTTTTGCCCTGCCACTGCCGGTACCACTGGCGGATCGCGGCCATGTCGGCCACATCGTCGCCGCTGGTGTGGAACACAGGGCCGAAGCCGATGACCTTTTCCGGGTAATGGAAATAGGCCGGAATGACCGGTACATCGGCCATGCGCGCGATTTTGAGGAAACCGCCCTTCCATTCAGTCACCTGCTTGCGCGTGCCTTCCGGCGCCAGCGCGTACCAGATCTGCTCGCTGTCACGGATCATCGCCACCGCCTGGCCCACCGTGCCCTGCGGCGAACTGCGGTCCAGCGGCACCACGCCCATCCGCCGCAGCACCAGGCTCAGCGGCCACCAGAACAGCTTGTCCTTGCCGAGGATGCGCGCTTCAAGGCCCAGCGCCATCTTTGCCGCCAGTCCCCACAGGCCATCCCAGTTGGACGAATGCGGCGCGGCGATCACCACCGCCTTGGCCAGATCGGGAATCGGTCCACGGATATGCCAGCCACCCAGGCGCAGCACGCTGCGCCCAAGCCAACGGCTGAAGGCGGCGCCTTTGCGCTGCGGGACGGCGGCTGGAACAACCGGAACGGTCGGTGGCGTGCTGCTCAAGCATTACTCCCAATTACGTGTTGAACGGCCGCGCTTGACCTGCGCGCGTTCTTTTTTCTGATCCAGCCTGCGCAGCTTGGAGCCATACGAGGGCTTGGTAGCCACCCGTGGCTTGGGCACGCTCAGGCTGGCCTGGATGAAACTGGCAAGACGTTCGCGTGCATCCTGGCGGTTGCGGTCCTGGGTGCGGAAGCGCTGCGCATCGATTACCAGCACGCCTTCGCTGGTCACCCGGCGGTCGCGGCGGGCGAGCAGGCGCTCGCGCAGTGGTTCGGGCAGGGACGGCGAGCCGGCGATATCAAAACGCAGTTCCACCGCGGTGGAGACCTTGTTGACGTTCTGCCCGCCCGCGCCGGACGCGCGCACGAAGCGCTCGACGATCTCCGTTTCCGGTATCGCCAATCGTTCCGAGATTTCAATCTGCTCCGTCGCCATCGGCGCATTGTAAGGGCTGTTGCCCCCTCCCTTGCGCGCAGCGCAGGGGAGGGTTGGGGAGGGGTGCCTTTCGCGACTGACGTTGCGTGCCTGCGCTGGTTCTGGCTACAGCGGCTTGCGGGCTGGTTTTTGCTGGGCGGCTGGGGCTTTACAAGCACCCCTCCCCAACCCTCCCCTTTGCTACGCAAAAGGGAGGGAGCTCAAGCAAGAGCACCCCTCCCCAGCCCTCCCCTTTGCTGCGCAAAAGGGAGGGGGCGAAGCGTGCACTCGCTACCTCTGCGGGCGCGCAACCATCTGCCCCCTCCCTTGCGCGTAGCGCAGGGGAGGGTTGGGGAGGGGTGCCTTTCGCGCCTGACTTTGCGTGCCTGCGCTGGTTCTGACAACAGCGGCTTGTGGGTTGGGTTTTGCTGGGCGGCTGGGGCTTTACAAGCACCCCTCCCCAACCCTCCCCTTTGCTACGCAAAAGGGAGGGAGCACAGCCTGCGCGAGGGAGGGTTCCATTCATCACTCCCAGTACTGCCCAGCCCAACGCCGGTAGGCGCGGTAGTGATGGATCGCGAAACCATCAAACGAGGGCTCGTTACGCAGCGCACGTTCCACCTTGCGCACTTCCTGTTCGAATACCTTCGGCCCTTCTTCATGGAAGGTGACCTTGTCGATGTCGTTGGACGAGACCTCCAGCCCTATCACCACCTTCTTGCCAACTTCATTGGCATAGGCGATCTCGCTGGCCGCATGCGACAGGATGCTGTCCCGGCCCTCGGCCTTGTCGCGGTAGTCCATCAAGGCCACGTAGTCGTAGATGTTGATGGTGTGCTCGCTGACCGGACGATGGCGGCCATTCCAGTCCACCTCGATGCCGTCCAGCCAGAACGGAATTGCCGGGCCAACCGCCAGGGTCGCGCCGCTCTCCTGCTTGATGCGCATCACCCCCGCGCTCATGTCGAGGAAACCAATCAGCAGGTCCGCACGCGTGTCGTCGTCCCACTCGTCGAGGATATGCGGCTCGATGTCCAGATTCGCGCCGTCAAAACGCGCCGCTTCCGGCACCGAGGCGTTGTAGTCCACCACCCGGCGGAACATCGCCTCGGCCTCCTTGCGGTGCGCCGGCAACACGTACTTCTGCGTGCTCAGGTACCAGGAACCCAGCAAGGCGTAGACCTTCATGTTCTTGCCATGCAGGCGCTCGATGAAGGCGCGGTACAGCTGCGGCTGCTCGACGATGAGGTTGCGGTCCTTGTAAGCATCGGCATACAGGTACACGGTGTCGATGCGCTGCGACTTGAGATACGCCACCGCCTCATCGGCGACCGCCGGATCCTCGATCATCGCGTACGACTCGGCTTCCCAGGTCCAGATCGCGCGACTGGCTGCCGCCGCATGCATCGTCGGCAACAAGCACAACACAGCCAACAAACCGAGGCTCAAGCTCCGGCTCATTGCGACTTCTCCACGCCTGCCGCAGCATCCACCGGCAGGTGGTAACGGCCCTGCCCGATCGCCTTGCCGCTGTCCGGATCGGACGGGAACACCGATACGTAGCAACGGCCACCGCAATCCTGCGGCAGGCGCAGCTGCAGCTGCACCTGCTGGCTACCGCGCGGCGGCAGCTGCATTGCCTGCCCATACACTTCCTGCAACTCGCGGCCATCCTCGCTGGACAGCACGGCCAGTGGCACGAACAAGCGGCTTGGCTTTGGATCGCCACTGCTGAAGACCGCGGTCAGCTGCACCCCACTGGCAACGGTCGCAACTTCGGCCGAGGCCAACGACAACCCATGCGCCACCGGTGCAGCAACCACGTCGGCAGCGGCTGCCGGTGCGGTATACGCGACCAGCTTCGGCGTCGCACCTTCCGGCGTCAGTGCGTTCTTCTGCATGAAAATCGCATTGGCCTGGGTGTAGCGCTGCAGGCGCTGCGTGGCCCAGGCGCGCACGCTGACATCGTCGGTCTCGGCCAGATGCATACCGTCCTGCAATTCGTACAACTTGCCGTCATGCAGCCACCAATGCCCGGCCAGGTATTCCGGCGCGCTGGTCTTGGTCTGTTTCAAGGGGAATTGCTGGTTGCTGCGGAAGCTCTCGGCCATGTCCAGGCCGGTGCCTAGCCACGCAGTCTGCGCCGGCCGTTTCAGCCCATAGGTATTGGACAGCAAGGCCATCAACGATGGCGTCACATCCAATTGCGAGGACACCGCGCGGATGCGCTTTGGCTGCTTCAGCAGCGGCGAGAACACGATCAAGGGCACGTGGTAACGGTCCACATGCTCGCCCATCGGGATCTCCGGCAGGCGATGGTCGCCAGTGATGACGAAGATGGTGTTGGCATACCACGGGGTCTTCTCCACCGAGGCGAAGTAGCGGCGCAGCTGCTCGTCGGTGTACAGGATGGTGCTGTAGATGTCGGTACTGGCGCGGTAGCTCGCACGCTCGGCCTCTGGCACCTGCAACTGCTGCAGGCGCTGCTCGAACTGCTTGCGGTACACGTCCTGGTCCGGGAACTCGTAGCTGGTGTGCATCGAGATGGTCTGGATCGCGGTCAGGAACGGTGACTGCACGCTGTCATTGTCGGCCAGCACCCGCGAAATCAGCTCCTTGTCCGGGTAGCCCCAGGCACTGAAGGGATTACGTTGATAACCCTCACCGAAATTGTTCATGTCGACCAGCGTCTGCACCTGCTGGCCCTGCATGTAGGCGCGCTCGTTGTCGAAGCTGGTGTCAGTGCCGTTGTAGAAGGCGGTGTTATAGCCTTGCTGGCTCAGCACACTGAACAAGCCGGGATGTGCCGGCATGCGATCGCCGAGACCGGTGAAGCCTTCGTCGGCGAACGGTGCCGAACCAATCAGGGTCGGCAGCACCCCGAAGGTGCGGCCCTGGTTGGCGAGGAAGTTGTCGAAGTACAGGCTGCGCCCGGCCAGCTCATCAAGGAAGGGGGTGAAACTGCCCAACGATGCCTGCGGACCGGAGAACGAGCGGCCCAGTCCTTCAACCACGATCAGCACCACGTTCGGCGGCCGGCCATCACTGGTCGGCGCGAAGTTCGGGCCCAATGTGTCCGGCGTCTGCTCCTGGCGCAGGAACGGGAAGTTGGGATCCAACGGCGCCTCGGTGCTGGCAATCGCGCTCGGCACCACTGCCACATCCGACTCACCCTTGAACCAGCGCCACACATCACCGCTGAACCAAGCCAGCTTGTTGCAGGCCAGGTCGCGCGAGGCGACATCCTTCAGCGCGACCGCACCGCTGGGCAGCGGCAGGATCCAGGCAATACCGGCAGCCACCAGCCAGACCGTGCTCCACACCGTGGAGCCGCGCGCATCGCGTCGTGCCAGCCACAGCAGGCCGGCCCACAGCACCAGCAACGGCAGAGCCATCGCCAGCACGGCGCGCATTCCAAGCGGCGCGCCATCGGCCAGCGTGGTGCGGATCTCAGCCACGCTGTAGCCGAACAGGTCTGCACCCAGCGGCACATGTGCTACCTGGAAGTACTGGTCCAGCAAGACCTGCACCACGATGAACAGCGACCACAGCACACCAAGCGCGATGAAGCGCGGCATCGCGCGTTTGATCATCAGCAAGGGCAGCGACAACAGGATCAGCAACGGAACCGCACGCAGCAGCATCAGCAGCGCCTGCGCGCTGGCAATCCCGGCAACCGCGCCGGTCTGCATGCCACCCCCTGCACCTGCAATGCCGTTGCTCACCGCCATCGCGACCAGCACCAGCTGCGCAAGCAGCAACACCGGGAAAGCCGAAGAAAAGCGCGCCCAGGCGCCGCCGTCATGCGTGGAGATCATCGTCAGCTGCTCCGTTACCAGCGCGTATAGATCGAGCCGGACAGGCGCTGCTCATCAAAGCCAGCATCGTCGTCGGCATAACCGGCACCCAGCTTGAAGCCCCAGTGCGGGCTGAGCTGATGCCGCCAGGCGACGCCGATGGCCGCATTGTTGTCGCGCACCACGCTGCCGAAGCGGTCGAGGTCGGTGCTGCGGCCACTGCTGACGCTGACTTCCAGATAGTCGTCGGCGTCGCCCTTGTAGTAATTGCGCAGCAGCACGCGGTGGCTCCAACTGCCCGAGCCGACACCCGGTACGTGCTGCAGCTTGTAGCGGCCATACCAGTTGCCAACGTAGCGGCCAACACCAACGCCATAGAACTCGGTGTCATCGGAGAAGCGCAGATGGTCGACGCTGGCCGATAGTTCCCAGCCATTGCCCACGCCCTGGAACACTTCCACGCGCCAAGCCTGCTTGGGCAGCACGCCACTGGACGGACCGTGCTGGTAACGCAGGTTGGCGTAGGCGCGCGTCCACAACGGCACGTAGCCATCCAGCGCCCAGGCGGTGTCGGAGGTGTTGAAGTGGTCGGCGCGCAGCAGCTCCAGCCCCAGCGAACCGCGCGGGAAGTAGCGGCGCAGGGTCAGGTCGTTGTCGTTCCAGCTATCGCGGTCACCACTGAAGCGGGTGTGGTCCCAACCCACGCTCGCGCCCCAGCGGTAGCCATCGGCGGCCACCGCATCGGGGTTGGCCATGCGCGGCAGCAGGCTCAGGCGCAGCTCGGCGATTTCCTTGGGATCGGCGCCAAGACCGGCGGCAGCGTCGAAGTCGGCACGTGCCGCGGCAATCTGCCCAAGCGCACGCAGCTCGCGGCCACGCGCGATGCGTGCCGTCGGATCCTGCGGCGCCAGTTCTATCCAGCGCGAATAGGCATCGGCGGCCTGCTGTGGGCGATCGCTCCAGCGGTACATATCGCCCAGCGCCGACCAGGCGTCGGCATAGGTCGGGCTGTTCTTCACTACCTGCTGCAGATCGGCCTCGGCGGCAGCGTACTGGCCATCCCAGGCATAGGTGCGGCCACGTGCCAGCAGCACGTCGCCATTGTCGGGATGCTCGCTCAGCAGCGCGGTGTAGCGTGCGATGGTAGCGGCGCGGTTGTTGGCGTCGGACTGCTCGCGGATCTGCTGCAGTTGCAGAGTCAGGCTATCGGGCGCTTCCTGCGCAAGCGCCAGCAACGGCGTGGCGGACAGTGCCAACAGCAGGCAGCGCGCCAGCACGTGACGGGAAACGCGGGCGGAGAGGTGCTGGGTCATGGAGCGGTTCCTGGAAATCATTTGTTGATACTCGATTCGCTGATGACCGACGACACTGCCACCGCCATCGGCACGTCTTCCTTGTTGCCTTGCTGCCACGAGCCATCGCGGCTGATGCGTCCCCAGCTATGCCGCTTGCGGCGGGTGAACATCCAGCGCAGCGTGGCGGAGAAGCGCCAGATGGAGTTCAACTGCCGGTAGCCGAAGTTCTCCAGGATCGCGACCAGGAACAACCGCAGCTGCTGCGTTGGACGCGAGTACAGGCCGAAGGAGAGTTCTTCCAGCAGCATTGCGTTGACCGAGAGCAGGATGCCCATGCCGACTGCGGCGGCGAGGAAGATCAGGAACACGTCCAGCTGCACCAGCCCGCACAGCGCCAGCACGATCATCGAGACATAGCCCACCACCTCGATGATCGGGCCGAGGAACTCGAAGAACAGCATGAACGGGAAAGCAACCCAACCTGCAGCACCACTGCGGCGGTTGAACAGCATGCCGATATTGGTCCACAGGCTTTCGGCCAGGCCGCGCTGCCAGCGCATGCGCTGGTTGCGCAGTGAACCCAGATCGGTCGGTGCTTCGGTCCAGCACACCGGATCGGGCACGAACACGATGCGGTAGTCGCGTTTCTCTTCGCGCAGGTTGCGGTGCAGGCGGATCACCAGATCCATGTCCTCGCCGACGGTGTCGGTGCGGTAGCCGCCAATGGCGATCACCCGCTCCTTGTAGAACACACCGAAGGCACCGGAAATGATCAGCAGCGCGTTCATTGGCGACCAGCCCATGCGCCCGAACAGGAAGGCGCGCAGGTACTCGACCAACTGGAAGCTGGGCAACCAGCTGTTCGGCAGGCCGATCTTGTCGAGCATGCCGTCGCGCACGGTGCAGCCATTGAGCACGCGCACCACGCCGCCGCTGGCAACCACGCGGCTGTCTTCCAGGAACGGCCGTACCACCCGCGACAGACTCTCCGGCTGCAGGATGCTGTCGGCATCGACCACGCAGAACAGCGGGTAGCGCACACAGTTGATGCCGGCGTTGATCGCATCGGCCTTGCCGCCATTGGCCTTGTCGACCATGCGCACCTGCGGGCAACGTGCCGATGCGTAGACGCCATGCACCGGCTCGGTCTGCAGGCGCGTGCGATAGGCCTCGGGCACCTTGACCAGGCCGAACGCCTCGATCAAGGCATCGCGGGTGCGGTCGCTGGAACCATCGTTGACCACCACGATCTCGAACTCGGGATAGCTGGTCTTCAGCAGCGAGCGCACCGAGGAAACCACCGAGGTTTCCTCGTTGTAGGCGGGCAGGATGATGCTCACCGGCGGCTGGTAGTCGCGCAGCCCGGCCGGCAGGTAGTTGGCCCGGTACTCGCGCATGTAGCGCACGATCTGGTAGGCCGAGACGTAGTTCAGGAACAGATAGGCCAAGTTGATCGCGACGAAATAGATCATGAAGAACCATTGCATCGAGTCGGCGATCTGGACCCAGGGGATCTGCTGCACGTAACTCACAAGCATCTGCCAATAGGTGCTCATGTCGCACTCCTCAGTGCATGCTCGGACAGCACCTGTTCGATGATGTCGCGGCCATAGGTATCGGCGTGGCGGGTCTGGATTTCGCGCAATGCTTCGGCGCCCATGCCGGGCAGCACCAGCAAGGCCTGCGCGGTGCGATAGCGCACCCACCAGACACTGTCGGACAGCAAGGCTTCCAAACGCACCCTGTCGCCATTGCTGCCGATGCGGCCAAGCGCAGCGGCAGCGTGCATGCGCACGTGCCAGCGTGAAGCACTGAGGAAGCCGATCACGCGCTCACGGTCCTGGCGGTCGTTTATCAGCTGCAGGCAGACCGAGATGATGTGGTCGTCGACGTGGCCGTCGAGCAATTGCCGCACCACTACCGCCGCACGTTGCGGATCGATGTCGGCCAGGAACCGCACCAGCTTGACGGTGGAGTCGGCATTGGCGCGCAGCAAGGCATTGCTGATCTCGCGTGCGGCGCTGCCATCCACGTTCTCGGCCAGGATCCGCGCAACGCTGCCCGGCACCCAATCCTCGCGTTCGGCGATCATCGGCACGAACGCCGACATGGCACGCGGTGGATCCACCTGCGCCAACGCACGCGCCGCGCAGAGCGAGACGATGGGGCTGCGATCGTCGAGGAATTTGACCAGTTGATCGTAGAGATGACGATCACGCAGATGGCCGAGCGCGATGATGGTCATGGCGCGGTCGTGGTAGCTGCCGCGCAGCATGCGCTGCGACGCCTCGGCCAGGCCGACCCGATGACCCAACGAGGCCAATCGTCGCACCGATGCATCGGGCAGGGTTTCGCAGAGCGCGTTCCAGGCCTCGATGAAACCAATGACCTCGTCGCGCTGCAGTTGCTTCACCGGCACGGTTTCACCGGCAAGCTCGCGCTGCAATACCTCGACCCAATATTGCCGGGCCTGCTGATCACGTCGATCGCGGCGTTGCGCACGTATGCGCAGGAACACAATTATCGCCAACAGCACGCTGGCCAGCAGCAACGTAAAAATCGCCACCCCACTGGCTACGACCAGAACTGTCGGTCCCTCGGTCAGACTGTCCATCGCATTTCCTACTGTTACGGGTACACGGATTGCGAATCCGTGTACTCCCCCCTGAGTACAGCATCGGATCAAAGCATAGACAAAACCGTGAACTGTGTCTCTATTTTATTCGCATCCTGTAATGCTTTATTCATCTAGTTATGTTAGCGATGCGCCATAAGGCGTAAATATTTCATTAAAACAAAGACTTGCAGTGCGAGCGAGTGAGATCTGGCAGCGCCGGACGCCTGCAGTTCCACCCCAAGCAACTGACTTCGGGCCTGGCAGTGCGCCGGTTATGCTCAGGGCCTACCCACCGCAAGGACGACCCATGCAGCGCCACCACTACTTCCGTTCCCGTTGCAGCCGTTTGCTGGTGGCTGCCAGCTTGATGTTGGCCAGCATCGTCCCGGCCTGGGCCGCGCCCGCCACCGATGCCGACGTCAACCGCCTGCTGGCGGCGTCCCGCGCCCAGAACATGCTCGACGCGATGCTGCCGCAGATGGAAGCGATGCAGGCGCAGCAGTTCGCCGAAATCGCCCAGAAGCAGTCACTGACGCCCGAACAGAAGGCGGGATTGCAACGCATCCAGCAACGCACCTCGCAGACCCTGCGGCAGGCGCTGGCCTGGTCGCAGATGCGGCCGATGTATGTGGACCTGTACAAGCAGTCGTTCTCGAAGGAGGACGTACTGGCGATGGCCGAGTTCTACGAGAGCCCGGCCGGCCAGAGCCTGCTCGACAAGACCCCGGCACTGATGCAGAACCTGATGGTCGCCATCCAGCAGAAGATGACCCCGCTGATGGCCGAGCTGCAGAAGGACCTGGAAAAGATCAACAGCGAAGTCAAATAAGCGCCCAGCTGTAGTGCCGAGCCATGCTCGGCAAGGGGCGTTACCGGTGAAGCCGCCCCAGCTTTTTTTGTGGGAGCGGCGTAAGCCGCGAAGCTGGCAATATCGGAATCACCGACATCTCTGCAATCTGATGGTTTGTGGGCTTCGCGGCTTATGCCGCTCCTACAGGAGCTGATGGACCTTCTGGAAAGCCTCTGCCGAGCATGGCTCGGCACTACAACTGCGGGGTGCGCTCTGGTTTTTGTGGGAGCGGCATCAGCCGCGAAGCTGGCAATGTTGCAATCACCCACATTCCAGCGATCTGATGGTTTGTGGGCTTCGCGGCTTATGCCGCTCCTACAGGAGCTGATGGACCTTCTGGAAAGCCCCTGCCGAGCATGGCTCGGCACTACAACTGCGGGGTGCGCTCGGGTTTTTGTGGGAGCGGCATCAGCCGCGAAGCTGGCAATGTTGCAATCACCCGCATTCCAGCGATCTGATGGTTTGTGGGCTTCGCGGCTTATGCCGCTCCTACAGGAGCTGATGGACCTTCTGGAAAGCCCCTGCCGAGCATGGCTCGGCACTACAGGTGAGGCTGCTGCCGAGCATGGCTCGGCACTACCTTCAGGCTGGTAGCTTCCAGTTGAACAGGTCCATCGCTTTCTGGAACTCGCGGTCCAGTGGAGCACGTACTTCGACGCGGTGGCCGTCCTGCGGGTGCGGGAAGGCCAGGCGTTCGGCGTGCAGCAGCATGCGGTGTACGCCCTGCATGCGGAACGTGCGGTTGTGCCGCCCGTCGCCGTGGCTGGTGTCGCCGATCATGTGATGGAACATGTGCTTGAGATGCCGGCGGATCTGTCGAAAACGGCCGGTCTGTGGCTGGCAACGCAACAACGCATAACGCGAGGTCGGGAAGCCCGTCGAGGGAATCGGCAACTCGCCTTCCAGCAGTTTCTGGAAGTGGGTGATGGCCTGCTTCTTGACCGGCTTGCCGGGGCCGCCATCCAGATCGTGATCGACGGTGAACGCATCCTCCGCCGGCCAGCCGCGACACACCGCGAGGTAATCCTTCTCCACGTCGCCGCCCATCAGCGTCTTGCCCAGCACGCTGGCGCTTTCGCGATCGAAGGCCAATAGCAGGCAGCCGCTGGTGGCACGGTCCAGACGATGAATCAGGAAAATGGGCTTACCCAGCTGCTCACGCAGACGGTCAGCGAGGAAATCATCTTCGCCACGCGCCAGCTTGCTGTCGTGAACCATCAAGCCCGCAGGCTTGTTGACCACCGCCAACCACTGGTCTTCGTACAACAGCGGCAGCGGTTCAAAAACAACCGGCACTTCCACTGCGTCATCAACAACATCACTCATCGGCGCAACCACGCCGAAGCCACCGCAATCGAACCAACCACGCCGGTCACCCACGACCACAGCGGAACCGAAGCGAACTGTGGGCCGCCCGCTTCCAGTCCGTACAACAACGCCGATACCACCATCAAACCGGCACCAGCAACGGCGGTCACCACGCGCCGCTGCATGCGCTGCAGCGTGCCTTCGAGGTTGACGATGTCCTGCGAGCGCATCGCCAGCTCATGCTTGCCTTCCACCTGCTGGCGCAGCCAGCTGTGCAGCAGCGCCGGCATGTCCGGGGCCTGGGTCATGATTTCCGGCAGGCGCTTGCGCAGTTCCTTCAGCGCGCGGCGCGGGCTGTAGCGCTCGCGCAGGATGCGCTCCAGCACCGGCTTGGCCACTTCCCAGATGTCCAGGTTGGGGTCGAGCTGGCGGCCGACGCCTTCGATGTTCAACAGCGTTTTCTGCAGCAGGATCAGCTGCGGCTGCAGGGTCAGCTGGTAGCGCTGGGCGGTGCGGAACAGCTTCATCAGCACTTCGGCCAGCGAGATCTGCGACAGCGGCCGGGTGAAGTACGGCTCGCAGACCGCGCGCACGGCGGCTTCCAGTTCGTCGATGCGTACCGTATTCGGCATCCACTGCGCCTGCAGGTGCAGCTCGGCAATGCGGCGGTAATCGCGGTTGAAGATGGCCATGAAGTTTTCGGCCAGATAGAACTGATCCTCTTCGGAGAGCTGGCCCATGATGCCGAAGTCCAGCGCGATGAAGCGCGGGTTGTCACGGCGCGCCGGATCGATATCGACCCAGATGTTGCCGGCATGCGCATCGGCGTGGAAGAAATTGTCGCGGAACACCTGCGTGTAGAACACGCGCACGCCCTTGGCGGCCAGCGCCTTGCGGTCGATGCCAGCCTTGTCCAGCGCGGCGATGTCGTCGGACGGAATGCCCCAGACGCGCTCCAGGGTCAGCGCGCGCTCGGCGGTGTGGCTCCAGATCACTTCCGGAACGTACAGGTCGTCCGAGTTTTCCCAGAAGCGGCGCAGCACGCTGGCGTTGGCGCCTTCGCGCTGCAGGTCCAACTCTGCCGCCAAAGTGGTTTCGATCTCGGCCACCACTTCGCGCGGGCGGATCTTGTCGGCCCGCGGGTGGGTGCGCTCGACCAATGCAGCCAGCGACTTGAGCAGGGCGATGTCACCGGCAATCTGCTTTTCGATATCCGGGCGCAGCACCTTGACCACGACCTGGCGGCCATCATCCA
This sequence comes from Stenotrophomonas sp. STEN023, assembly GCF_056760135.1. Taxonomy (NCBI): domain Bacteria; kingdom Pseudomonadati; phylum Pseudomonadota; class Gammaproteobacteria; order Lysobacterales; family Lysobacteraceae; genus Stenotrophomonas; species Stenotrophomonas sp. STEN023. The sequence goes on from NZ_JBRREF010000014.1 coordinate 17,173, forward strand.
AGGTCGCCGCATGTACCTGCGCGATCGAGGCCGAGGCCAGCGGCGTGGTGTCAAAACTGGCAAAGGCTTCGGTGATCGGCAGGCCCAGCGCCTGCTCGACGATCTGCAGCGCATGCTCGCCGTCGAACGGCTTGACCCGGTCCTGCAACAGAGTCAGCTCGGCGGCGACGTCCGGCGGCACCAGATCGCGGCGGGTGGACAGGATCTGCCCGAACTTGACGAAGATCGGGCCCAGCTCCTGCAGCGCCAGGCGCAGGCGCGCACCGCGCGACTGCGAGGCGATATCGGCACTGGCGCGCGGCACGAACGGCTTGGCAACGCTCAGCCAACGTTCGACCGGGGTGTCATCCAGCAGGTCATCCAGGCGGTAACGCAGGATCACCCGGCCGATGCGGCTGGCACGGAACATGGCGCGGAGCAGCTTCATGCGGCACCCCCGGCGCGCTGACGCAGGCGCGCGATGCGCGCGGCCATGCGTTCGACGTCATCGCGGATCACGTCCACATCATCATGGAAGGCATCCAGCTCGGCACGGGCAACGACATCACGTGACTCCTCGGTAACGTATTCGGCGGCGGTCTCGGCCAGATCCTTGGCGCTGCGCCTGGCCTGCAGCAAGGCTGCACGCAGGGTCTGCGCGATCTGCACGCCGAGGATCTCGCCAAAGGCTTTGACAAAAGGTTGCTGCCAATCCGGATCAAAACGGGTGGCCAGCTGCTGCAGGCGGCGCGCCAGCTCGGCATCGCCGGACACCTTGACCCGCCCAGCAGGCGCACTGTTGCCACGCCGTGCATTGGCCAGGAAGGGAAGCTGCGCCAGCACCCCACCCAGCGTGCTGCGCACCGCCAGGTCCGGCTCCAGCGACGGGTCCACCGGGCCAACGGTCAGGCGTTCGCCGGCGACACCGATCTGCATCGCCAGCGATGGCGATTCCAGGGTCAGGGCGATGCGTTGGCCATCCAGCGAAGCCAGCGCGGTGCGGGTGTCCGGGTCCAGCGCCAGCGCGCGGTTCAAGGCCACTTCCAGCGCACGGCCGGCCAGCGGCTTGATCATTTTGAAGGGGGATGCAGGCATGCCGGGCATTCTACCGGAGGGGCGGGATCGGAGATTGGATGGCGGCGGGGAGCTGATGCCCCACCAGCACAGGATTTGTTCATGTAGCGGCGCTCCGTGCGCGAACCAGCGCTTTCGGCGACAAGCCACGCCAACCGGTCACCGCGATCAGTACATTGCCAATCCCTGGTCGCCCATTCCGGCTTGAAAGCAAGCGCCAATCCCTATTCCCGAATCGCGGCGTTTGAGTTCATGCTATGCAGACACCACCAAACACAGCGTCAGGAGCACACAGGCAATGGGCAAGACCCGGGTTGGCATCATTTTCGGCGGTCGTTCGGCCGAGCACGAGGTCTCGCTGCAGTCGGCGAAGAACATCTTCGATGCGCTGGACAAGGAACGTTTCGACGTCAGCCTGATCGGCGTGGACAAGCAGGGCCTGTGGCACCTGTGTGATGCGGCCGGCTTCCTGCTCAATGCCGATGACCCCAAGCGCATCGCGCTGGATACCTCCGGCCCGGTGCTGTCGGTACTGCCCGGCGCCGAGCGCGGCCAGCTGCTGGCTGCCGATGGCCGCGAGGTGCCGCAGCTGGACGTGGTGTTCCCGATCGTGCACGGCACCCTCGGCGAAGACGGCACCCTGCAGGGCCTGCTGCGTACCTTGAACCTGCCCTTCGCCGGCCCCGGCGTACTTGGTGCAGCCGCGGCGATGGACAAGGACATGGCCAAGCGCCTGCTGCGCGATGCCGGCCTGGCGGTGGCGCCGTTTGCCTGCTTCAACCATGTCACTGCTGCACGCGCCGACTACGCTGCACTGGTCGCACAGCTCGGCCTGCCGCTGTTCGTCAAGCCGGCCAACCAGGGTTCCTCGGTCGGCGTGAGCAAGGTGCGCAATGCCGAAGAGTTCGCCACCGCGATGGCATTGGCGCTGTCGTTCGACCACAAGGTTCTGGTGGAATCAGCGATTGTCGGCCGCGAGATCGAATGCGCGGTGCTCGGCAATGACGTGCCCGAAGCCAGCGTCTGCGGCGAAGTGGTGGTGCATGACGACTTCTACGCCTATGACACCAAGTACATCAGCGCCAGCGGCGCGGAGACGGTGATTCCGGCCGATATCGCCGCCGATGCGCAGCAGCGCATCCGCGAGATCGCCGTGCGCGCCTATCAGGCGCTGGACTGCATCGGCATGGCGCGCGTGGACGTGTTCCTCACCGAGGCCGGTGAGGTCGTCATCAACGAACTGAACACCCTGCCTGGCTTCACCAAGATCAGCATGTATCCAAAGCTGTGGGGCGCAAGCGGGCTGGGCTATACCGCGCTGATAACGCGCCTGATCGAGCTGGCGCTTGAGCGTCACGCTGCAGACAAGAACCTGCGCAGTTCGATCAGCACTTCGGCCTGATCAAACGTGCTGAAACGACACGGCCCGCACCCTCGACGAGGATGCGGGCCGTTCTGTTTCTGGCGTCAGGAAGAATCAGCCTTTCTTGCGGAACATCGACACCACCGCAAGGATCAGGAAGACGACGAACAGGATCCACGCGATATTGCTTGCCGCACCGGCAATGCCACTGAAGCCGAGCACGGCTGCAATGATGGCGATGACGAAGAAAACGACGGCGTAATGCAGCATGGGCTGGGTCCTCGGTTGGAATCAGGGTTCCATCCTCGGCAATCGCCGGTGGTCAGACAGTGATGGGAGCGTTAGCGTCGCATGATGACGACGCTGTCCATTCAGGAAGCGGCGGCCAATCGGCGCAGGCCCTCCTCGACGGAGACCTTGGGCTCGTAGCCGAAGTCGCGACGCGCCGGTTCCATTGAATACCAATGCGGCGTACACAGCTGCTCGGCCAGGAAACGTGTCATCGGCGGCTCGCCGGACAAGCGCAGCAGCGGCCACAGCTTTTCGCAGACCGAGCCGATGCGGTACGCGGTCTTGAACGAGATCGACTTCTCTACTGCCGGCGCACCAACAGCGGCGAGCAGGCGATTGAGCAGTTCGCGCATCGGCAGCGGTTCGCCGTTGGAGATGAAGTAGGCCTTGCCAGCGCAGGCCGCCCCCACCACCAGATGGTCGAAGGCATCGAAGTGCGCCTGCGCGGCGTTGTCGATGAAGGTGGTGTCGACCTTGTTGCTGCCATCGCCGACAAAACGCAAACGGCCGGCGCGGGCGCGTTCGGCCAGGCGCGGCACCAGCTGGTTATCGCCCGGGCCCCAGATCAAGCGCGGGCGCAAGGCAATGGTTGCCAGATCGGCGCCATTGGCGGCCAGCACTTCCTGTTCGGCGATGGTCTTGGTGGCGGCATACGGCGCCTGGAAGTCCTCGCCGTAAGGCACTTCATCTGCCCCCAGACCTTCAACCGGATGGGTGGCGCGGTGGGTGACGCTGGGTGTTGAGGTGTAGACCAAGCGGCGGATGTCATGCGCCTTGCAGGCGGCAAGCACATTGCGGGTGCCGACCACATTGGCCTGGAAGTAGCTGTCGTAGCTGCCCCAGGCACCGGCCTTTGCGGCGTTGTGGAAGATGGCATCGACACCGGCGGCGGCATGGTGCACGGCATTGGCATCGGCCAGGTCACCGCGGATCTGGCCGACGCCGATCTCCTGCAGGGACGGGTAATGCCCGCGATTGAAGCTCAGTACCTGATGGCCGCGTTCGACCAGGCCACGGCATAGCGCCTGACCGAGAAAACCACCACCACCGGTAACCAGAATCTTCATTCGTTTGATCGCTCTGCTGCTGGGCTTCCGCGCCGACGGGCGGGGTCGGAAGCATTGAGATTTGTCCGTCAGTATCGCAGTAGTGGCAGTCAAGTTGGTTTGCCCCGAAGGGCTGTAGTGCCGAGCCATGCTCGGCAGGGGCGTTACCGACAAAAAGCAGAGGCACTCCTTCTGTTCCGAGCCTTCCGCTTCAATCCCTCACCCCAGCCACCGCTGCATCACCCCAACTGCGCCTGCGCCCACATCGCCAGCTTCTCGCGCCCGATCTTGGCGTTGTGGCGGATATCCACCGGGAAGCCCGGGTGACGCAGGAAGTGTTTGATTCCGCCCAGCTGCGGTTGCTGCAATGCCAGCGCTCGCAACCGACCCTCAACCTGCTGGAAATGCTGGTCAGGCAACAACTCGTAACACAGCACCGGCACCTGCTGACCCAAGGCACCAACACCCACCAAGGCCGTGCGCCGCACACCAGCTACGGTGTTGAATACCGGCTCCACCTGCTCGGTATACAGCGGCCCTGCCGCCGTCTCGACGCGATGGGTCTTGCGCCCACAGAACCACAGGCGTCCTTCGGCATCGAACCAACCCACATCGCCCATGCGATGCACGATGCGCTCGCCGCCATCGGCCAGTACTTCACGGATCTTGGCTGCCGCCGTCGCCTGTGGTCGGTTGAAATAGCTGTCGGTGGTGGTTGGCCCAACCACGGTGATCTCACCCACCTCACCAGCCGGCAGCTCACGCACGCCATTCCAGTCAGCGATGGGCTCGTCGGTTATGGCAATGATGCGCACCTCATTCGGCGCGACCACGCGGCCCACGCAGGTGCCCGCGCCGGCCTCGGTGGCCTCACGCGTATCAACCAGTTCACGGCCTTCAATCACCGCGACCGGCAGGCATTCGGTGGCGCCATACGGCGTCCAGAACTGACCGTTTTCCGGCATCAGCGAACGTATCTTCGACACGATCTCCGGCGGCACAGGTGCGCCAGCCGAGGTTGCGCGGGTCACCGTTGGCAGCGGCTGGCCGTGCTCGGCCAGTACCCGCATCAGGGCCGGCGAACCAAACAGCTGGGTCACGCCGAAACGGGCGATGGCGTCGTGCAGCTTGCGCGGATCCGCGCTACCCGGCCGGGTCGGGTCCATGTCCGGGATCACCGAGGTCAGGCCCAGCGCCGGGTCGAACAGGGCGAACGGTGGGAAGGTCGGCAGGTCGATGCCACCGGGCTGCATGCCGAAGGCAGTGCGCAGCAGTTCCACCTGGCCGACGAAATGGCGGTGGCGGTAGACCACGCCCTTGGGCACGCCGGTGGAGCCGCTGGTGAACAGGATCGCGGCCACATCATCGGGAGCGGTCGCGGCCAGTTGGCTGCCCGCACCGGCGCCATCGGCCTCGATCTTGGCCAGCGTGATGCCGCCCCAGCCCCAGCGCCGGCCGACGGTGACCTTGACCCTGGCCGCTCTCGCCCAGCCCAGCAGCACCCGCGCAAATTGCGCCAAGGGGATACCGATGAAGGCCTGCGACTGCGCCTCGTCCAGGCACTGCTTCAGCGCGCGCTTATCAATGCCCGGGTCGACCAACACCGGCACCGCGCCGATCTTGAACAGGGCGAACATCAGCAGGAAGAACTCCGGCCCCGGCCGCACCATCACCACCGCACGCACCCCACGGCCGATGCCGTTGGCCGCCAAACCGGCGGCAATGGCGTCGCTGCGGGCGTCCAGCGTGCGGTAATCCAAGGTCACGTCATAGGCGGCCATGCCATTGGCGCCAGGCTTGCCGGGGCAACGGATGGCGATCTGGTCGGGTCTCTCACGTGCCAGATCGGGCAGGCGCGCAGCGATATTGCAGGTTTCGTTCATCTTCCTATTGTCGCCAATGCAGAAAAATCTTGCGCGCAGCCCGTCTCCGTGGAAAATTCCGCACCTTCCTTTTGTCCTATTCCTGCCGCCAAGGCCGGTATCCCATGCCCCATCCCTGCCTGACCTGCGGCGCCTGCTGCACCCAATACCGCGTTGCCTTCCATTGGATGGAATCGGACGAAGTCACCGAAGGCGGCGTGCCCCACCAGCTGACCCAGCGCCTGGACCCGCACCGGCTGTGCATGCAGGGCACCTATTCGGACCCGATCCGCTGCGTGGCTCTGGACTCGGAAATCGGCGTGTACTCCCGCTGCACCATCCACCCGAACCGGCCCAGCGTGTGCCGCGAGGTGGACGCTTCCTGGGAATACGGCAAGGCCAGCTCGCAGTGCGACCGCGCGCGCATCGCCCATGGCATGCCGGCACTGACCCTGGCCGACTGGCGCTGGCGCGATGGTGCCGACAATGATGACGACCATCCGGACGACAACGGCAACAGCCCGTCCTCGCCACCGAATACGCCGATTGCGGCTTGAGGATTTGGAATAGTCACTCCGGCAAGGGCGGGAGTGACCTCGACGACACCGCCACTGCGTAGCCTCAAAGCGCCTTGTACCGCCCCCACAGCACCTCGAACTGCTGCGCGAAGCTGCGCACCAGATTGCGGTCATTGCTGACCACCAGGTTCTCATCGTTGTGCTCGGTGGCAGTGCGCGTCCAGTTGAAGCTGCCATTGGCCAGCTGCTTGCCATCGAACAGCGCGAACTTGTGGTGCATGTGGTATTCGCTGTGGTCCACCCGCACCGGAATGCCGCTCTCGTTCAAACGGCGAACATCGTTGCCGTCGTCGTAGACCTTGTCGTTGTCACTGATGATGCGCACCACCACGCCGCGCTTGTGCGCGTCCAGGATGACCCCGCTGAGGCGGTCATCGGAGATGGTGAACACGCAGATATCCAAGGTCTGTCTGGCGCTGGCGCAGAGCGCGCGCAGGCGTTGCATGCAGGCGTCACCCGGCGAGAAATAGGTACTGGTCAAGGTTTCGACCGGGCCGGCGTTGACGTCCAGGGTGCGCACCACCTGTTCAACCCACTTCAGCATCGGCAGGGCTTCAGCCGGATTGGCAGCAACCTGCTCGCGGGCGATATCGAAGGCGCGATTGCGCAGGAAGCGCAGGCGGTCGGGCGCAAGCTCCGCACCGAGCTCGCGTAGCGCGGAGCGCTCTTCGTTGCTCAAGGCAAGGTCCTGCGCGCTGTCACGCAGCTGACGGTCCAGGCTGTCGAAATCCATGCTTCACTCCCTGTGCAAAGAAACACAGAGCTTCGCACACCCTCGCGTGTCTGTAGGAGCGGCGTAAGCCACGAGGCTGGGGCAATGGGAAGGGCCACAAAAGCTCCCCCCTCCCCAACCCTCCCCTCCGCCTTCGGCGCATGGGAGGGGGCAGAAGCAGGCATCGCGCGCGCGCAGGGTGTTTGTGGGAGCGGCGTAAGCCGCGAGGCTGGGGCAATGGGAAGGGCCACAAAAGCTTACCCCTCCCCAACCATCCCCTCCGCCTTCGGCGCAAGGGAGGGGGCAGAAGCTGGCCTCGCGCGCACTCAGCTCTTTGTGGGAGCGGCGTCAGCCGCGAAGTTGGCAATGCTTCAGTCCGCGAGAAATCAATCATCGCGCGCGGTTTGCGCGAAACGCCAGGCAGCGGCGTGCAGGATGCAGAGGTAGCCGTAGCGGATGTATCCCTTGCTTCGCGGCTTACGCCGCTCCTACAAGTGCCCGCGCTCCCACCAGCCCCGGCTCACCCCAGCGGGTTGCGCTCCAGGAACGCGCGTACTGCCGGCACGATGACTTCGTGCTTGTCTTCCAACACATAGTGGTTGGCATCTTCGAACTCCGTCACTTGAGCCTGCGGCAGCGCCTTGCGGAAGCCGGCCAGGAAGTGATGGTCGAAGCAGATATCACGCAGACCCCAGGCGATGTACACCGGGCGATCGGCGAACGATGGCAGCGCTTGCGCCGCGCGCTCCAGCAGCGACCAGGCCTTGTCGGCCGGCGACAGCGGGATGTCCTGCATGAAGCGGATGGTGGAAATGCGGTTGGCCCAATTGTTGTACGGCGACACATAGGCGCGGCGCACATCGGCCGGCATGCGTCGGCTCACGCCCAGCCACGAGGCACCAGACGAGAATGCATTGAAGGTACGGATGAACCACTCGCCCAGCTTCCAGTGCCGACCCATGGCGATCTGCCAGGGCATCGGCTTTTCCGGCGGCAGCGGGAAGGAGGCGGTATTGGTGATCACCAGGCGCTTGACCTGCTCGTGGTGCGACAAGGCCCAACCGAAGCCGATCATGCCGCCCCAGTCGTGCACGGCCAGGGTCACCGGGCCGGTGATGCCCAGGTGCTTGAGCAGCACGTCCAGATCATCCACCCGCGACTGCAGGGTGTATTCGTAGCGGCTGTCATCGGGCTTGTCGGACAGGCCCATGCCGATATGGTCCGGCACGATGCAGCGGTACTTGTCGCTGAGGCCGTTGACCAGGTGCCGCCACAGATAGCTCCACGATGGATTGCCGTGCAGCATCACCACCACCTCGCCATCGCGCGGGCCTTCATCGATGTAATTCATCGACAAACCGGGGCGGACTTCGAAACGGTGGGTCTTGCTGGGGTAACCGGGGAGTTTGTTCATCGGGTCGCACCTGCGGCTGCTGAGCCCCTCTCCCGCCGGGAGAGGGGTTGGGGAGAGGGTTGGCCGGAGTGGAGGAGCCTGAACAACTGCTCCAACTCCCGGCGCTTGCGTGCTGCGCACGCTTCCCCTCTTCCGCCCTTCGGGCACCTTCTCCCGCAAGGGGAGAAGGGAAAAACCTGCGAACTGACAATTGCGCCTCCTGCGGAAGCGAAGCCGTCAGGCCACGGCCTGGTTACCAGACCACCTCGGCCATCGTGCAGTTCAAGCCCGAGCCAATACCCATCAACGCGACACGGTCGCCCTTCTTGAGCTTGCCCAGCTGACGCAGCTTGCTCAGCACGATCGGTACCGAGGCCGGGCCGATGTTGCCGTGCTCGCCAAAGATGGTCATCACCTTCTTCGGGTCGATGCCGAAGGCCTTGATGAAGGCATTGGTGTGCGGCTGGCTGACCTGGTGGATCACGAACTGGTCGATTTCCTCCACTGCCCAGCCCAGCGCGACGCGCGTGGCTTCAAAGGTCTTGGTGGCCAGCTTGATGCCTTCGATCAGCAGCATGCGGGTGTCGGTGACCATGCGGTCCAGGTTGCCCACGCACAGCTTGTTCCACTGGTTGGCCGCACGGGTCACGCCGCCCTTGTAGCGCGGGGCGTCCGGCACCAGCTCAGAGCGCGCCATCACCATTGCCGCCGCACCGGAACCGGTGGTCAGCGCGGCGACTTCGTCACGCATCTGCTGGGCGGTGATGTCCGGGGACATCATGCGCTCCAGGGTCTTTTCATAGACCAGGTTGGAGGTTTCGCCGTCAACGATCAACGCATAGTCGATGTCGCCGCGCTCCAACATCAGCGCCGCCATGTCCATGCCATTGATGAAGGCAAGGCAGGCGTTGGCGATGTCGAAGGTGACACAGTCTTCGCCGATGCCGAGGTTGCCGGACACGATCGAAGCGGTGGACGGTTCCAGGTAATCACGGCTGACCGAGGTGTTGATCAACAGGCCCACCATGTCGGCGGTGATACCGGCATCTTCCAGCGCCTTGCGGCCAGCCAGCGTGGCGACGTCCGAGGCCTGCGTACCCTGGTCCCAAAGGCGGCGCGCATGGATGCCGGCGATATCGCCAAGCACGTCGGCACGAATGCCCAGGCGTTCCAGCGTGGGCTGGAGCCGCTCGTTGATTTCCTTTGAGGTCAGCGTATGCGGCGCATCAATGTGCGCCAGTCCCGCGATCGAGACATTTTGAAAAGGCATCAGAAAGCGCCAAGACTCAGGCGAAGGGGTCGTCATTCTAGCGCCTGCGCATTTTTACCGCATCTTTACAAATCGGCGGCCCGGCGTATGGAGCCGCCGGGGCCGTCAGTCGGCCTGGAGCCTCAGCGCGGCGGGCACTGGAAGGCAGCGAAACGCTGGCTGCCATCGGCCGGCTGGCCGCTGGCCTGTACGGCATTGGCACCGGCACTGGGGGCTTCGTTGCGGGCCAGGGTTTCCAGTTCTTCCTGCACGCGCAGCGGGTTGCGGTTATAGAAGCCAACCTTGCTCTTTACCGAGACCACGATCTCGCCCTTGGTCACGCAGCCCGGCGCAACCGGACCGGCAGGCAGTACGCGCACGGTCTTGCCGCTGGATTCAATCGGCACCCAGGTGCAGGCGGCGGTGCTGGCGATCAGGGCGGACAAAAGCAGGACGCGCATGGACTATTCCTTGTGAAGATCAGCAGGGATTGTGCCGGGAATGGATGAACAGGTGGTGATCCCTGTGATTGGGCGGCGTCGTCCTGTAGTGCCGAGCCATGCTCGGCAGGGGCTTTACCGGCCAAAGCTGAAAGCTGCCCTCACCCCAACCCCTCTCCCGTAAACGGGAGAGGGGCTCAAAACAAAAACTACCCCTCCCCAGCCCTCCCCTTCGCTGCGCGAAAGTGAGAGGGCGGAAGCGTAGTGCCGAGCCATGCTCGGCAGGGGCTTTACCGGTGAAAAGCTGCCCTCACCCCAACCCCTCTCCCGCAGGCGGGAGAGGGGCTTAAGCCGAGGCGGTGGGTTGCGCCCTGCCGCTTACTTCTTTTCCACCGGCTTGCCATCGGCGTCGATCACGGTCACTTCGCCCAGCTTCAGTGCGCGCACCGGAGCTTCGGTCTGCTTCAGGTCACCTACCACTACCCAGGTCAGCTTGGACGGGTCGAGGATCTTGGCGGCCTCGGCGACCTGCGCCGGCGTCATCGCTTCAATCTCGGCCTTGCGCTTGAACACGTAGTCGTCCGGACGGCCGTAACGCACGATGCCGCCAATGGTGCTCATCACCGCCGACGCGGTTTCATAGGCACCCGGCAGGCTCAGCGTCTGGATGTTGCGGATGCGGTTGACCTCCGCCTCCGTCGGCGGACGCTGGCCGCTGGCGAACTGGCTGATCTCGGCGTTCATTTCCTTCATCGCCTCACCGGTCTTGTCGATCTGTACCGGTGCAACCGCCATCCACGGGCGCTGACCCAGTGCATTGGAAGCGCTCGAACGCGCGCCGTAAGACCAATGCTTGTCCTCACGCAGGTTCATGTTCAGGCGCGAGGTGAAGTCACCACCGAGCACGCCATTGGCGATGTCAAAGCGGGTGGTGCCCGGGTCCATCGTCGACGGCGCCACTTGACCTGCGAACAGGTTGGCCTGCACCGCGCCCGGCTGGTCGATCAGGAACACCCGCGATGCCTGCGGGCGATCCACATTGGTCAGGGCCTCAACCTTCGGCCGCGCACCCTCGCCCTTCCAGTCACCGAAGCTGCGCTCCAGCAGCGGCACGAGGTCCTTCAGGGTGGTGTCACCGACCACGATCAGGGTGGCGCCTTCCGGACGAATCCACTGCTTGTGGAAGGAGGTCAGGTCGTCGCGGGTCAGCGACTGGATTGCCGCTTCATTGCCACTGCCGGTGAACGGAATCGCATACGGGTGGCCGGCGCCGTACAGCAGCGGCGGCAGCACGCGCATCGCCACCGCATTCGGCTGCGCCTTTTCCTGCTGGATGCCAGCAATCCAGGTGGCCTTGATGCGGTCGATCTCGTTCTGCTCAAAGCGCGGTGCACGCACCACGTCGGCGTACAGCGCCAGCGACGGCGCCAGGTTTTCCTTCAGCGCCGACAGATACACGCTGGAACCATCCAGCGAGGCGCCCGCGTTGACGCTGGCACCCAGGCGTTCCACCGCATCGGCGAAGGCCAGCGAACCGAGCTGGCCAGCGCCTTCGTCCAGCATGCCCATGGTGAAGTTGGCGGTGCCCGGCTTGCGGCCACGGTCGGCGGTGAAGCCACCCGGGAACTCATAGCTGAACTGCACCACCGGAACATCATGGCGCTCGGCCAGCACCACCTGTGTGCCGTTCTTCAACGTAGCGCGCTGCAGCTGCGGGAACTTCAGTTCCGGGAAGCTGGTGGTCTTGGGCACGCCGGCGCTGCGGTCGACCTGGCTCGGCAGGGTTTTGTACTTGCTGTCCACGGCCGGCACGTTGAACGGCGCCGGCTTGACCGACGGCAGCTCGGCCAAGGCAACGCGCTCGCCCGGTTCGACCACCAGGGTGTGATCGCCCACGCCCAGCCACTTGGCACCGGCTGCCTTGACGTCTGCAGCGCTTGCAGCGTCCACATTGGCCAGCGAGGTGCGGAAGCAACCCGGGTTGCCTTCGTAGACGGCGCACTGTGCCAGTGCGTCGGCCTTGCCGCCGAAGCCACCAATACGCTCGATGCCACGCACGAAACCGGCGCGTGACTGCACCTTGGCGCGCTCGAGTTCATCGGCGGTCGGGCCTTCGGCGATCAGACGCTTCAGCTCCTCGTCGATGGCCGCCTCGACCTTGGCCGGGTCCACGCCCTGCTTGACCGTGGCCATGATCAGGAAGTTGGAGCCCAGCTGCGAGGCATCGGTCATCGCGCTGATGTTGTCGACCAGCTTGTCCTTGTGCAGCAGGCGCTGGTCCAGACGCGAGGACTTGGCGCCGCCCAGCACGTAGGAGAACAGGTCGAGCTGATCGATATCGGTGGTGCCAACCTGGGCCACATTCCAGGCACGGTAGATGCGCGCCTGCGGCACCTTGTCGGTCATCACTTCGCGGGTGGTAGCGGCGCGCTGCGCAACGTTCACCGCCGGCTGCGCCATGGTCGGACCAGCCGGAATGTCGCCGAAGAACTTGGCGGCCTTTTCCTTGGCGGTGGCCACGTCGATGTCACCGGCCAGCACCAGCACCGCGTTGTTCGGGCCATACCAGGTGTGGAACCAGGTTTTGACGTCGTCCAGCGAGGCGGCGTTGAGATCGTTCATCGAGCCGATCACGCCGTGGTGGTACGGGTGACCTGCCGGGTACATGGCGCGGGTCAGCTTGTCCCAGACCTGGCCGTAAGGCTGGTTTTCGCCCTGGCGCTTTTCGTTCTGCACCACACCGCGCTGCTCATCCAGAGCAGCCTGGTCGATGGCACCGACCAGATGGCCCATGCGATCCGATTCCATCCACAGCGCCATGTCCAGCGCGGTGGTCGGCACGTTCTGGAAGTAGTTGGTGCGGTCGGTATTGGTGGTGCCGTTCTGGTCGGTGGCGCCAACCTGCTTGAAGGGTTCGAAGAACTCGCCGTCGTGGTTTTCGCTGCGCTGGAACATCAGGTGCTCAAACAGATGCGCGAAGCCGGTGCGGCCGGCCGGTTCGTCCTTGGCACCAACGTGGTACCAGATGTTCACCGCGACGATCGGTGCCTTGCGGTCGGTGTGCACCACCACGCGCAGGCCGTTGGGCAGGGTGAATTCTTCATACGGGATATCGACCGACGCAGCGGCGGCGGCCGGCTTGGCCTCCGCAACCAGCGGGGCGCCAACGAATCCGCCCAGGGCGGCACTCAGGGCCAGGGTCAACAAGGCGGTGCGGGGCATAGCTGCGTTCATTCCATTTCCGTTTGGGTATGAAGGTGAACGCAGATCCTACCCGGGCGCCGTCACATCGGCATACGCCATGCGTCATGGGTAACGAAGCAGCTGCACCGGTGTCCGTCCGGTCACTGCAGACGCGGTGAGTGTCCGGACAGCGGACACTTTCCAAAAACAACAAACCGTTATTTATCAATCAGATGTGATTGGCACGCATCCTGCTGCCTATTACTCGCAGCCAGATCGCTTCAGACGATAAATGACTGATTGCTGAACAAATCAAAAAAAGTAAAGAAAGTTCTTGCACTACGAAATTCACTGTACTACCTTACTACCACACCACTGCCCACACACACCAAACAGGTCCCGCCATGAACGCCAAGTCTCTCGCCCTTGCCATCGCCCTCGTCGCCAGCACCGGCTTTGTTTCTTCGGTCCAGGCTTCGGATATCGTCACCCTGGACACCGTGCAGGTTCGTCCGTCAGCTGATCAGCTGGTGCAGGCCCAGCACGAAGCCAGCAGCAACATCCCGACCCTGGCTGCGGTGCAGGTCCGCCCGACCGTCGGCCAGATCGTCGAGCTGATGGCCGAACAGACCGCCAGCCAGCTTGCCTCCGCCAGCCCGGTCGCCATCGGCACCCGTGCCGGCAACTGGATGGTCTCGCTGCCGGCCATCACCGTCCGCCCGGACGTGGAGCTGGTGCAGTCCATGGCTGCAGAAGCTGCTGCTGAAGCCATCGGCAAGGTCGTCGCGCAGGGCATGGTTTCCAACTAAGCCAGCCATGACGCGACACCCGGCGTAAACTGCGCCGATGACTTCTGCCCCTGTTTTCGATGTAGTGCTTTACCAGCCCGAGATCCCGCCGAACACCGGCAATGTGATCCGGCTCTGCGCCAACACCGGCGCGCGGCTGCACCTGATCGAGCCTTTGGGTTTCGACCTCAGTGACAAGCAGCTAAAGCGCGCCGGCCTGGACTATCACGAGTACGCACAGATGCAGGTCCATCCGGACCTGGAAACCGCCTTGGCGCGCATCGCCCCGAAGCGTTTGTTTGCATTGAGTACCCGCTCCAGCGTCCGCTATGACACCGTACAGTTCGCCGATGGCGATGCCTTCCTGTTCGGCCCGGAAACCCGCGGCCTGCCGCAGGATCTGCTTGATTCCCTGCCCGATGGCCATCGCCTGCGCCTGCCGATGCAGCCCAACAACCGCAGCCTGAACCTGTCCAACTCGGTCGCCGTAGTGGTGTATGAGGCGTGGCGGCAGCAGGGGTTCCCTGGCGGCGCGTGATTGGCGCCGACCTGCTTTTGTATTGTTGTGGGAGCGGCGTCAGCCGCGAAGCTATGAATCTGTCCGATTGCTGGCATGCCGGTGATTCCGGTGCTGCCAGCTTCGCGGCTCACGCCGCTCCCACAGGTTTGATGCTGCACCGGTAATGCCCCTGCCGAGCATGGCTCGGCACTACCAACTCCGCCGGGGAACCTTGATTGCGTTTGTGGGAGCGGTGTGAGCCGCGAAGCTGGCAATACGTCGGCCGAAGGTCAACCGCCAAGAGCACCCCTCCCCAACCCTCCCCTTGGCTGCGCCAAAGGGAGGGAGCAGAGCGGTTCGCGGCGACCCGACAGATTGCAGGCATGCGCCCCCTCCCTTTGGCGCAGCCAAGGGGAGGGTTGGGGAGGGGTAACGCTTCTAGCTCTTAGCTTCCCCAGCAAACCCAACCACCCTCAGCTCCCGTAACACCCGCAATCGCTCACCATCAACGGCAAGCACCTCTCCCAACACCTCGGAGGTGTGCTGCCCCAGCACCGGCGCCGCCTGCTCATAACGCAACGGCGTTGCCGAGAACTTCAGCGGATTGCGCACCATCGCCACACTGCCACCATCGGCATGGGGTAGTTCTATCCGCAGGCCACGCGCCTGCACCTGCGGGTCGGCAAACACCTGATCAATCCGGTTGACCGGATTGGCCGGCACCACCGCCTTCTCCAGCGCCGCCAACCACTCGGTCGTCGACCGCGTGCGCAATACCTGCTGCAGATGCGGCACCAGCAGCTCTCGATTGGCAACCCGAGCGTTATTGCTGACATAGCGCGGATCGCGTGCAAGCTCGGGCTCACCGATCACTTCGCACAGGCGTGCGAACTGGCCGTCATTGCCCACCGCCAGCATGAAATAGCCATCAGCAGCCGGCATCACCTGATACGGCACGATGTTCGGATGCGCCGTGCCCTGCCGGGTCGGCACCACGCCGCCGATCAGATAGTTGGAGGCCTGGTTGGCAAGCCACGCAACCTGCGTATCCAGCAAAGCGAGATCAATCTGCTGACCTACGCCAGTACGCTCGGCATGGCGCAGCGCGGCCAGGATCGCGGTGGCCGCATACATTCCGGTCATCAGATCAGTAGCGGCTACGCCAACCTTCTGCGGGCCGGCCCCGGGCGCGCCATCCGGTTCGCCGGTGACGCTCATCAGCCCGCCAATGGCCTGAATCGCCGCATCGTAGCCGGCACGCTGCGCGTAAGGACCGTCCTGGCCGTAGCCGGTGATCGAGCAATACACCAGCTTCGGGTTGATCGCCTGCAGGCTGGTGAAATCCAACCCGTACTTCTTCAGCCCACCGACCTTGTAGTTCTCCACCAGCACGTCGCAATGCACGACCAGCTCGCGCAGCAGCGCCTGCCCTTCCCCGGTGGTGAAATCAATCGCCACCGAGCGCTTGCCGCGGTTGGCGCACAGGTAGTACGCCGATTCGCTGCTGTCATTGCCATCGGCGTCCTGCAGATACGGCGGCCCCCAACTGCGGGTGTCGTCACCCGCGCCGGGGCGTTCGACCTTGATGACATCGGCGCCGAAGTCGGCCAGTACCTGCGTGGCCCAGGGACCGGCGAGGATGCGCGACAGGTCAAGAACACGAACACCATCGAGCAGCTTCATTTCGGCCACCAGGTCTTGCAGGCTTGCGGCAGCGCGGGCTGCCAGCCAATGGCGCGCTGGAAGGCCTCCGCCAGCGCAATCAGCGTGAGTTCGTCGCCGATATTGCCGATCAGCTGCATACCTGCAGGCAACTCGCCCGCAGCTATCGGCAGCGGTACCGACAAGGCGGGATTGCCGGCAAGGTTGGCGTAAGCCGTGAGATCGGCCTGGCTGGCCGGCGCCGGGGTGCCGAAGGCGAATGCACGCTGCGGCGCAGTCGGCATCACCAGCACGTCGCAACGCGCCAGCCACTGCTGCAGCTGCACCTGGCCGCGATCGGCGAGTTGCGAGGCGGCAGCCAGTTCCGCAGCGCTGCGCCCTTCTGCCCAGGACATCAGTTTGACCAGCAACGGTGAGAATTTGCTGCGGTCACCGGCCCAGGCATCGGCATGTTCGACCAGCAGCTCGGCTTCGCTCATCAGCAAACCGGCGCGGCGCGCGCGCGCCGAAGCGAAGGCTGGTGCGGGCAGCGGTTGCAAGCTGTGACCCAAGCCAACCAGCACGCGCAGGCCATCCTCGAATGCCGCCTGCACGTCGGGCGCGATATCGGTTGCGTCAAACAGATCCACCACGCCAATGCGCAGGCCCTCCGCATCCGGCGCTGCGTATTGGATGAAACGCGACTGCGCGCAGTCCGGATCGAAGCCGGACATGATCTGCAGCAACAGACGCAAGTCGCGCGCCGAACGCGTCAACGGACCGATGTGATCCAGCCGCCGGCACAGGGCGACCGTGCCGCGCGTACTGATCGCGCCCCAACTGGGCTTGAGCCCGACCACACCGCAATAGCTGGCCGGGATACGCACCGAGCCCATGGTGTCGGTGCCCAGTGCCGCCGCGCACAAACCAGCGGCTACCGCTGCACCACTGCCGCCGCTGGAACCGCCCGGCGTATAACCGTGCCGATGCGGGTTGTGGCAGGCACCGTAGAACGGATTGTCGTTGTCGGCGCCCATCGCCGCTTCATGCATGTTGAGTTTGCCGACGATCACCGCACCGGCCGCACGCAATGCGGCCACGGCCGGATTGTCGGCGCTGGCCGGCGCGCTATGCCGGCGGGTCTCCATGCCGGCAGTGGTGACCATGCCGGCCACGTCGATATTGTCCTTGACCGCGATCGGCAGCCCTTCCAAGGGCCGCACCAGACCACGTTGGCGACGTTGCTGTGATTGCGCGGCTGCAGCCAGCGCGCCTTCCGCATCGATGTGGATATAGCTGTTGATCTGCGCCTGGCTGGCGGCGATGGCCAGCAACTGCTGCTCGATCAGCTCCGTACAGCTGACCTCGCCTGCCGCCAGCAAGGCCGCCTGCGCCGTCATGTCCAAGCTCAACATCTGCGCATCGGCCTTGCTCACGCGGTCTTCCTCAAGCGAAACGTTTGTCGATCAGGCGTACCGGCTTCTGCCGTACCTCGATACCGGTCAATGCCGCCAACGCACCTGGCGCGGCCAGCACGATGCTCATTTCAACACCGAGGCGCTGCCGCAGCAACGCGGCGAACTCCGCTGCCAGTTGTGCGTCATCCAGTGCGCCACGGGTTTCCACGTGCACGGCCAGATCATCGCGACCACCTTCGTCGCGGCTGGCGACGCAGATGAACTCACCGGCAAACGATGCATGTTCTTCCAACACCGGTGCCATCGCCTGCGGAAATACGTTGATGCCGCGGATCTTGACCATGTTGTCGCTGCGGCCAAGGAAGCCCTCGATACGGCGCAGGTTCATGCCCAGCGGCGACGGCGTGGTCAGCACGCGGGTCACGTCATGGGTGTTGAAGCGGATGATCGGGTAGATATCGTCCTTGTACAGGCAGGTGACCACCATGTCGCCGGTTTCGCCATCGGCGACCAGTTCACCGCTGTCCACGTCGAGGATTTCGACGTATTGCGCGTCTTCCATCAGATACAGACCATCCTGGTCCGGGCCCTGCCCGGCAATCGCGCCGGTGTCACCCACGCCATACCAGTCGTACAGCTCGACCCCGCCCCAGGCCGCCGACAGCGACTCGCGCGATTCCCGGCCAAGGTGACCGCAGATCATCCGCACCGGGATGTCCTTGCCCGGCACCAGGCCGTTCTCGCGGGCCACGTCGGCCAGCTTCTTGATGTAGTCGGCAAAACCAACAATCACGTTGGCACCCATGTTCTTCATCAGCTGCACCTGCTGCGCCGAACGCATCTCGATACCGGTGCCGGCCGAACAGAACAGCGCCTGCGTGTAATGCGTCACCGCCTCACGCACATAATGGCCGCCGTTGATCATGCCGTGGCCATAGACCGAGTGCACCACGTCGCCGGGCTGCATGCCTTGCCAGCGGTACAGACGGGCAAGCAGCAGGCTCTGCACTTCGCGCGAATGCGGCGAGAACACCAGCGGCTGCGGGCGACCGGTGGTACCGGAGGTGGTGTGGAAAACCAGCGGTTTGTTGCCAGCTTCGGTGCCGTCCTGCCAGCCGTGGAAATCACCCAGCGGCGGATTGGCTTCCACCGAGGCCATGATTTCGTGCTTGCCGAATACCGGCAGCTTGCTGATGTCATCCAGACTCTGGATATCTTCAGGCTTGATGCCTGCATTGCCCCACAGGCGCTGATAGAACGGAATCTGCCACGCGCGGGCCACGCAGCGCAGGAACATCGCGTTCTGCTCGGCGCGCAGCTCCTCGCGGCTGATGTTCTTGAACTTGTCGGTAAAGGCCTGGTCCAGCGGGAACTGCTTGAGCAGCTCCTTGACATCGAAGGATTCGAAATAGGTGGCGTAGGTCATGGGGTCTCGACAATCAGCAGGTCGACCAGCTGCCTGACATCGTCGATGTCCTGCAGATGGTCGAAGTGGGAGATCAGGGCAGCACGGTGGCCGGCATCGAAGGGACGCGCGGCGTGGTCAAGGCAGTGGTGGAACTTCTCAAGCTGCTGGGCGCGCGACAGCGGCCGTTGCGGTGAACCGATCGCGGCATCGCGGTGGTTGTGCAGGACGCGGCCGTCACGCAGGGTGACCGTCATCGATTGCGGCACCAAGGCATTGGGATCGTCGCACTCGTTCGGCACCAGCCTGACCTGGTTGGCGAACGCGGCCAGCTGCGCATCGGCCAGCTTTTCCGACGCATACGCGAACAAGCCGACTTTGCCATCCAGCAACACAGTGCCCAGCAGGAACGGCAGGCACAGCCGCGCGTAGCTGGTTTCCATTGCGGGCTGATAGCTGCGGCCAACCAAGCGACGCACTAGCGGTGGTGCCTGCAGCTCGATGCTGGCGACGTTGTCCAGGTTCAGACCGTGTTGCTGGCGCAGCTCCATCAGCATGTCCTGCGCGGCATGCGCGGCACCACCGGTGGGGAACACTTTGTGGCTTACGGTAAGTATCTGCGCTTCACGCTCCGACAGCTTCTGTAGCGACGGAGCGGTATCGAACTCGCCCTCGATCAACGGCAGATAGCCGAACGACCCTTCCAGCATTTCGCGCGGTGCCGGAAAGCCATTGCGTGCAAGCTCCCAGCAGCTCAAGGCCGCGCGCGAGTTCAGTGCGACCTGCAAGGCCAGCGTCGGCGAGCCTTCCACATGCGCCTGCATGGTGCCGGACAGGTGGCTATAGGTCAGGCCAAGCGCGCGTCGCAGCAGTTCCTCGTCAGCACCATGCAGGTGGGCAATGCCAGCTGCTGCGCCCAGCGCGCCACACATCGACGGACGGAAGAAGCGCATCGGTGCGCGGCCACTGATGCCAATCAACGTAGCTACATCGACCGCCACATTGAGCGCCGCGATCAAGGCCTTGCCATCGACCGGCACACCATCGGCGTTCGCACGTTGCTCGGCTGCGGCAAACAGCGCCGACTGGATCACCGCTAGTGGATGCACCACCGCCGGCATATGTACGCAATCAAATTCCTGGCTGTGGATCTGATAGCCGTTGACCATCGCGGCGCTGGCCGCAGGCATGGCTTCACCGGTCACCCAGATTCGCGCGGCATTGCCGCTGCCATAGCTGGCGGCGCTGCGGCGCACCGTCTGGGTCAGCGGTACCTGCGGACCGGAGCCGGAAAGCCCTACTGCCGCCGAATCCATCACGAAGACCTGCGTTGCCGCCACCGCTTCAGGCGACAGATCTTCAAAACGCAGCGTGCTTGCATGCTGCAACAGTGCTTCGGTCAATCGCATCAGGCCACCCGCGCCAACATGGCGTTCAAGGCGTCCAGACTGCCGCCATTGGCCAGCGCCTGCACCTGCCCAAAGAGGGGTTGCGCCAGGCCTGCGGATACGCCACCCCATTGCGCCAGGGCCAGCGCCTTGGCCAGTACATCGTCGGCCGACATCGGGTGTTCCGGGTCGCCCCAGGCATCGATGCGCTCGGCCTGCACGCTGCGGCCACCGGCCAGCCACAGCTGGATGCTGGCGCCGTAATGCACCGGGAAACGCTGGCTACAGGCCGCATCTTCGATCAACGCGATACGCTGCCGCCACGGCGCCAGTTCGGCATCGCTGCAGGCTTCGGCGGTGTAGTGATCAAGTTGCGGATGGCCATTGACCAGAATCGATGCCAGCGCGTGCTGCAGGCTGAATTTGGCCTCCAGCTCGGTCTGCGGCAGGGCGCGGTCGCAGAAGCGCAGGGCTTCGGCATAGGTGCGTACTTCGATGCGTTCAATCTGCGCGATGTCAGTGGCATCGAGCTGCGCCACCGCTTGCAGCATCGCATCGATTGCCGGATGTGCATGCCGACAGGCCGGCCACGGTTTCAAACTGGTGCTGTGGATCAACCAATCGTCTTCGTCGGCAACCACCAGTTCCGGCACGGCATCCGGCGCGGTGGCGGCAAACAGGCCCTGCTCGCCTTCCAGTATCCTGCGCGGCCCACGCATGCCAGCCAGCGCCAACTGCGCCGCCAGCCAGCCACTGCGTGCGGCTTCAGCGTTATGCAATGACTTGGTAGGCACCGGCTCGTGGCGCATCTGCCACAGCCCGCCAGTGCGACTTCCGGCATTGCCCAGCGCATCGGCCAGCGATTCGGTTGGCAGATTCAGCACCGATGCCGCAGCAGCCGCCGCGCCAAACGCGCCCGCGGTCGAGGTGGGATGCCAATAACGGTAGTGCGCCTTGCCCAGCGCTCGACCGACGCGGATGGTGGCTTCGTAACCGCGCACGATCGCATCCAGCAAGGCCGTCGCATCCGCAGCTTCGGCCTGCGCCGCAGCCAGCGCTACCGGGATGACCACCGGACCGGGATGCAGGATGGCGCCGCGGTGCACATCGTCCATTTCCAGCACATTGCCGAGCGCGGCATTGAGCAGCAAGGCATCGGCAGCAGTGCGCCGGCCCGCACCCAGGGCGATCACATTGCCACTGGCCTGTGCCTGCACCACCGCACGCAGCTGGTTGGCAATCGGGTAGCGCAAGGCCGCCAGGGCACAGCCCAGCCAATCGACCAGCAGCAATGCGGCACGCTCGCGGGCGGCGGCATCCACCGGCCGTTGCAGGCGCTGAGCAAGCTGTTCGGTAAGGCTGGCAGCAGGCGTGGTCATCGCGCGATGAGGTCTCGGTGCGGGCCCGCAACAGCGGGATTCGGGGTGGTGGGAACAGCAGCCGCGTGAAAGGAGCATAACCGACTTTGTCCGGACATATCATATGATCCGTTTCCCGAACGCCGCAATCAGCCCATGCCCCGAATTCTGGATGCCGACACTTTCTTCGATTACCTCGCGCAAGGACCCGACGTCTTCGCACCCGGCTGTGCCGGCCATTCCCTGTTGTTCGAACACTGGCTGCGCGGTGGCGCCGAGCGCTGCGGCGGACTGCGCTTCACCGGCGTGCACATCCCCACGGTCAACACCTTCGACTTTGCCGGGCTGCACCCGCAGGCTCGCCAGCGCACGATTTTCCTGAGCGGCGATCTGCGCAGCTCGTGGCTGGATGGCCGCGTCGACTACCTGCCGATGACCTATACCGCGACCTGGCGCTGGCTGCGCGAGAGCGTGGCTTTCGACACCGTGCTGGTGCAGGTGGCACCGCCGGACGCGGACGGCAACTGCTCGTTGGGCATCGCCTGCGACTTCACCCCGGCGGTATGGCCACGCGCGACCCGCATCCTGGCGCATATCAACCCGCGCATGCCGCGCACGCGCGGGCCGTCGATCCCGCTGTCGCGGATCACCGCCGCCATCGAGCAGGATGCGCCGCTGCTGGCGATTCCCGATCCGCCAGCCGATGCCGCAATGGACGCGGTCGCGGCACAGGTCGCTACCCTGGTGGAAGATGGCGCGACCCTGCAGCTCGGCCTGGGCCGCCTGCAATCGGCCGTGCTGCGCGCGGTGCGCGAGCGACGCAATCTGCGCATCCACAGCGGCATGGTCTCCGATGGCCTGCTTGGCCTGCTCGAATCCGGCGCGCTGTCGGCGGCACCGGATGCGGTGGTGGCAGGCGTCGCGCTGGGTACACAGGCGCTGTACGACGTCGCCCCGCGCAGCATCAGCTTCCGCGATGTTGGCCATACCCACGACCACAACGTACTGGGCGGTATCCCGCGCCTGACCGCCATCAACAGCGCGTTATCGGTGGATCTGCTGGGCCAGGTGAACGGTGAGTTCCTGTCTGGACGCCAACTGAGTGGCGTGGGCGGCCTGCCTGATTTCCTGCAAGGCGCTCGCCAATCGACCGCTGGTCGCGGCATCATTGCACTCCCTGCCAGTACCCCCAAGGGCGAAAGCAGGATCGTGCCGATGCTAGCCGCCGGTCCCGTAAGCCTTGCCCGCGTGGATGCCGACTGCATCGTCAGCGAACATGGCGTAGCTGATCTACGCCATCTCGACGTCCATGCACGGGCCCAGGCCCTGATTTCCATCGCCGCACCCGAACACCGTGAACCCCTGCAGCGCAGCTGGCAGGAACTCTCGCTCAGACTTTGAACAAGGATCTGTACATATGACTGGTACGCGACGCAGCAAGCCCCGCTATGCCGAACTGGGCGATCTACTGCAGGCGGCAATCGAAAAGGGCGAGTACGCCGTTGGTACCTTGCTACCCACCGAGCTGGAGCTGTGCGAACGCTTCAGCGTGAGCCGCCACACGGCGCGCGCGGCGCTGGCGCAGCTGATCAGCGCTGGCCTGGTACAGCGGCGGCCCGGCGCTGGCACGCGGGTGATCGCGCAGAACTCGGCAATGCGTTACGAGCACGAGATCGACACCGTCGACCTGCTGATGCAATACGGCAACAGCACCCGCCTGCAGGTGTTGGAGGCCGAACGCAAGCTGGCCGACGGCGCGATGGCGCAGCGCCTGGATATCCACGAAGGCAAGGAATACCTGCGCCTGCACTGCCTGCGCCTGGAAGAACAGACCCGCGAGCCGATCGCCGTCACCGAGATGCTGATCCCGGTGCGCACCGGTGTACCCACCGACAAGCTGCTGGAAGTGGCAGGTGCCGCCCGCGCACTGGCCAAGTTCCTCGACCCGACCAAGCTGTCACGGGTTGAACAGGTATTCGACGCCGCCTCATTCGAAGCAGCCGATGCCAAGCTGCTGGACATCAAGAAGAGCGAACCGGCAATGCGCGTACAGCGCCGCTACCGCGATGCCAACGGCCGCCTGCTGCTGATCGCGACCAGCCTGCATCCGCCGGGCCGGTTTGCGTACTCGATGGTGCTTTCACGCAATCACCGCTGAGCGCCGTAAAACCTGCGTTTGAGTCACCCAACGCCCGATGCCAGACCGCTGCCATCGGGCTTTTTGTATGCCGTTGCCGCTAAATTGACGGCCCGGGCAAGCCAGCCAACGTCAATAACCCGCAACGACGGCTTGACACCCCCGCGCCGAGAACAGACGCTTAAGCAATGAGTATCGATCTAACCCCTCTTGATCTTCGAGAGCTCAACACTCTCATCCGCGCCGCACAGGACAGGCACAAAGCGCTCACCCAACGTCAACCTGTGGAAAAGGTCAGGCGCAAACTCACCGCATTGGCCAAGCAGACCGGCTATACGATCGAGGAACTGTTCGGGCCTGGCGCAGACCTCGTCGCAGCCAAGAGCAAGCCTGCCCGGCGCAAGGGGCCCAAGGTCAAACCCAAGTACCGCGACCCCGAGAACCGTTGGAACACCTGGACCGGCCGCGGCAAGATGCCGCTCTGGCTGGCCTCCAAGATCCGCTTCGGTCAGACCGCCACCGACTTCCTGATTCCCGGTGTGGCCAAGCTTACCCCCTCGGAAAAGGTGCTCACCGGCAAGCGCAAGCTGTTCAAGCAGAGCTGAAAGCAATAAGCAAAACCGGGGTCAGAGTGGGGTTTCCTATCCAAACCCCACTCTGACCCCGGTTTTGCCGCGTTAGCTGTTAGATTCCAAAGCTCACTCCGAGCTTGGACATGCCCGCCGATGCGCAATCGCCTGCTGTGGATGTTGCTCTGCCTGGTCGCCCCTGCCAGCAATGCGGAGGTGCTGGTGCACTCCGTCAGTTACCAGGGCAACGATCTGAAAACGCCGCTGGCAGCCGGCAACTACCGTAACCCGATCCTGCCCGGCTTCTACCCGGACCCGTCGATCGTGCGCGCTGGCGACGACTTCTACCTGGTCAACTCCACCTTCGGCTATTTCCCCGGACTGCCGATCCACCACAGCCGCGACCTGGTGAACTGGACGCAGATCGGCAACGCCATCGATCGCCCGAGCCAGATCAACTACGGCAAGGATGAGCTGACCCGTGGCCTGTTCGCTGCCTCCATCAGTCATGACGGTGGCCGGTTCTACATCGTCAACACCTGTTTCTACTGCGACGGCGGCAACTTCCTGATCCACGCCGACACTCCGGCCGGGCCATGGTCCGACCCGGTCTGGCTGCAGGTGCGCGGCATCGATCCTTCGCTGTTCTTCGATGATGATGGCAGCAGCTGGGTAGTCCACAACGATGTACCCGATGGCGAACTGCGCTATGACGGCCACCGCGCGATCTGGCTGCAGCAGATCGACCTGGCCACTGGCAAAGCCGTCGGTGGACGGCGCCTGCTGGTCGATGGCGGCGCCGACCCTGCCAGCAAGCCCGAGCACATCGAAGGTCCGCATATCTTCAAGCACGACGGCTGGTATTACCTGACCGCCGCCGAAGGCGGCACCGGCGAGCAGCATGCGCAGATGATCTGGCGCAGCCGCAGCCTTGCTGGCCCCTTCCAGGCAGGCCCCACCAACCCGGTGCTGACCCAACGCGACCTCGACCCCAAGCGCGCCAATCCGGTGACCTCGGCCGGACATGCGCAGTTCGTGCAGCTGGCTGATGGCAGCTGGTGGACGGTATTCCTCGCCACCCGCCCGTATCGCGGCAATCAATACAACCTCGGGCGGGAAACCTTCCTGCTGCCGGTGCAATGGCACGAAGGCTGGCCGCAGGTGCTGCCGCGCGGCGCCAAAGTACCGCTGCAGCTGCCGCGCCCGCAGATTGCCGGCGCGAATGCGACTGTCACCGATAGCGCTGTATCCACCTGGACGGAAAACTTCAGCGACGCGAAGCTGCCGCCACAATGGCTGACCTTGCATCCGCCAAAGAACGCTTGGTTCAGCACGGGCGCTGGTGGCTTGAAGTTGCAAGCCGGCACGACGCCGCTGGGCGCCGAGGGTGCTGAAGAACAGGCCCACTATCTGGGACATCGCCTTCAGCACCATCGCGCGACCCTGGATATGCAGTTGTCGGCCGAGTCTGTGGCTGATGGAGAGTTGGCGGGATTGGCCTTGCTGCAGAACGAGCGCTATCACTATGTGCTGGGCGTTGAAGCCAGCAACGGTGTGCGCCGGGTGGCTCTGTATCTGCGCGCTGGCAAGGATTCACCGGAGACAGGGACGCTGTTGGCGCAGAAGGAACTAAGCGGCACGGGCGACAATACGGGCCTGCGATTCACCCTGGATGGCGCGCGCGCGCAAGCATGGTTCTCGCCACAACCCGGGCAATGGCAGCGCATAGGCGAAGCGCTTGATGCCAGCCTGCTCAGTACCGACACCGCAGGTGGATTTATCGGCAGCACGTTTGGTGCGTACGCATTGAAGCGGTGAGCAGAACTGGAGCTGACCGCAGCGCGCCTCAGCCCCCTCCCTTTGCCGAAGGCAAGGGGAGGGTTGGGGAGGGGTGCTGTTCGCGGTTGATCTGCAGTTGATGCATTGCCGGCTTCGCGGCTTACGCCGCTCCTGCAGCATTGCTTGCAAGGCCCCTGCCGAGCATGGCTCGGCACTACGCCTTAGCCCCTCTCCCGCGAGCGGGAGAGGGGTTGGGGTGAGGGCGGTTTTTCGCTTGTAAGGCGTCTGCCGAGCATGGCTCGGCACTACAGGTTCATGCCGCTCCTGCAAATGCGTTGGGGGCATCTACCAGCTGGTTGATGCGGCGCAGGGCGCTTTGCAGTTGACGGCGGTTGCTTGCCTGCCCCAGTGACAGGCGGAAGCCGCGGCTGCGTTGTGCGCCGTCCGGTCTGAATGCCGATGACGGCGAGATCGCCAAACCCTGCAATTGGGCGGCGCGCACAAAAGCTGCATCGGTCCAAGGTTCGGGCACGCTGCACCAGGCATGCAATCCGGCTGCCCGCACTTTCAATGAAGGCACCAGCAGGTGCATCGCGAGTGCGGTGCGTTCGCGCGCCTCATCCAACACCTGATTCAACAATGCGGTTGCCGATCCATCCAGCAACAGCTGGCTGACCAGCGCCATCACCAGCGGGTGGCCCATCAGGCAGATCGACCGCAACGCGGTCGCCAGCGCTTCCGCATGCTGGTCCGAAGGACATCGCACGAATGCCGTGCGCAAACCTGGACTGATCGCCTTCGACAAAGTTGATACGTAATACACATGCGCCGGTGCCAGCGCCGCAATCGGCGTTGGCTTTTCCACAGCGTGATGCCAATACGGATCATCTTCGATCATCAACAAATCCAGCCCCTGCAGCACACGCGCCAACTCAATCCGACGCTGCGGCGGAATCGTCAACGCGGTCGGGTTGTTGCAGGTGGGATTGAGGTAAACCACACGCGCCCCACTCTGCCGCGAGGCACGCTCAAGCGCATCCGGGCACATCCCCTCCGCATCGTCATCGACCGGCAGCAAGCGTCGCCCCAACGACTTGGCGACCTGCAGCAGACCCGGATACACAAGGTGATCACAAAGAATCACCTCGCCCTCCTGGGTCTGGCTGATCAGGATTGATGCCAGCGCCGATTGCGCGCCCTCGGCAACTACCAAACCTGCATCAGCAACATCGCCCAGCATTGGTTGCAACCAGCTGATCGCTGCATGCCTGTCGGTCGGGCTGCCGCCGGCGAGGTGATACGTCATCAGGTTGGGCGCATTGCTGCGCGCAAGCACGGCGGCTGCACCACGTCGCAAGGCATCGTTCAAGGCCAACGCATCCGGTACCGGCGGCACGTTCATGCTCAGGTCCACCGGTTGGCCGAAGGCTGCTTTCGGCGGTGCGATGAAACTGCCCTGCGGCCCCCGCGCTTCGATCAGGCCGCGCCTGCGTGCTTCATCGAAGGCGCGTGTCACCGTGGTCAGGTCGATGCCGAGCTGCTTGGCCAATGCGCGCTGCGATGGCAGGCGATGGCCGGGCACCAGCTCGCCGGTGTTCATGCTGCGCTCGATGCTGTTGACGATACGCAGGTAGATCGGGCCATTGCTGCGCAGCGCGCTGTCCATCCAGTTCATCGCCAAACCCCCTGTTTACCGGCAAAAACTGCGACATCCTGTCGCACCATGTATGGACGATGTAGCCACGTATTGTTTGCATCAGCGGCGGGTGCCTGCTCACAACCATCGGTCGGTTGGAGCGGGTGCCCGCTGTTTTTTGTGCGCGGACAAAACGTCCGCACACGCTGGCATGCACGCAGGTTCATCAGCAGCGGATCAAGGCTTGCCTTGCCAAGCGCAGTAACATCCCACCGCCAGCAGTCCACGCGGGCGCACCATCTGTCCATCGACCAGCTTGTCGAGAATCGGCTCGACAAAACTATTGGCCGAATTGCAGACCATGCCGATGCTGTACGGGCCTGCGTAGGCCAGATGCCCTTGCCTGTCCCAGATCGCAACTGCAGGGCTGGCCGGGATATGTTCGGCGCCTTCAATCGTCGGCAGTTCCGTCAGACGACCACGCAGATACTCGGGCAGCTCACCCGTCGTGCCCGGGCGGCGCACCGCGTAGAAATCGATGTTGGCGCGGCGGTACATGCTGATC
Source organism: Stenotrophomonas sp. STEN023 (assembly GCF_056760135.1). Lineage (NCBI taxonomy): Bacteria > Pseudomonadati > Pseudomonadota > Gammaproteobacteria > Lysobacterales > Lysobacteraceae > Stenotrophomonas > Stenotrophomonas sp. STEN023. Next base: position 45,526 of record NZ_JBRREF010000014.1, read on the forward strand.
AGATAACTCAGATGCGCGCCGGTTTCGCGGTTGCAGACCTTGCAGGCTGGGTCCCAGAAATGCACGACGCGGATGCGCCCATTCGCGCCAGCCAGTTCCGGCGGCAGCTTGAGTTGGGTGTCGTCGAAGACGATGGCCTGCTCGGCGAACGTGGCCTGCTCACTGAAGCCGAAGTACTGCCACAGCGCTATCGCAATACCGGCCATCAGCACGCAGCCGGCTGCAATCCACAGCCGCATCCCGCGCCTGCGCGACGATGCGCCGTTGGGCGGGCTCACGAGGCGGCGTCCGCGCCGAACTTGTGCTCGTACTGTTCCTGCATCTCGGCGCAGGAATCGGCCTGGGCGCGGCGGTAGATCTCGGTGCGTTCCGGCGCGCGGCTGCGTTGCAGGCACTGGTCGATGGCCGCGCGCTCACTGGCCTGCACGTCGGCGGTCTGCGGCCGCGAGCAGACATAGACCAGCGACGCCAGCGCCAGCACCACGAAACCGGCGCAGCCCAGCATGACCAGATGAAACTTCAGCTTGTCCCGACGCACAGCAGCTACCCGCATATCCATACAAGATATGCAATGTATCACTTTTGTATGGATATGACCGGAGGCCGGTTAAACGATGGCCTGTGTCCGCGTCTCAGGCGCAGCCGAGATGACCTCGGTCAGCTTGGTCAACGCCGCCGCCAGGCTGTGCTGGTCCACCGCCCCGCCCAGCGACAGACGGATGGCATTGCCGGCCTGCTCCTCGATGCTGAAGGACTCCGAGCTGGCGATGCCCAGGCCCTGCGCCTGCGCGGCCTGGATCAGCCGGTACTGGTCCAACCGTGGCGGCAACGGCAGCCACACATGCAGGCCGGACGGGTGCGCCTGATACGGCTTGGGCAGGATGCGCGCGGCAATCTGCTGGCGCTGGCGCAGTTCCTGCTGGAAGCGGCGCACCATCTCATCGGCCTGGCCGCTGCGGATCCAATGCGAGGCCACCGCCACCATGGATTGGGTCGGCATCAGCGCGATCGAACGCAGGGCGTCCAGCAGCGGCTCCATAGGCTCGCCCGGCGGCACCACCAGATAGGCGGTGCGCAGGCCCGGCGCCAAGCACTTGGACAGGGTGGACACGTAATAGACCGGGGCGTCCGGGTGGCTATCCACCGCCAGCGGCGGCGCCGCATCGGCGGCCAGCAGCCAGTAGGGATCGTCCTCGACCACCGCCACGCCATGGCGGCGGGCAATGGCCAGGATGGCGGCGCGGCGGGCCTGCGACATGGTCGCGGTGGTCGGGTTCTGGATAGTCGGGATCAGGTAGATCAGGGCCGGCTTGCGCTGCTTGCAGGCGGCTTCCAGCGCGTCCGGCAGCATGCCCTCGGCGTCCATGGCGATGGAGACGATGCCCCGCTGCAATACGCGGGCGGCGGCCAGCAGGCCCGGATAAGTGAGCTGTTCGGCGGCGATCAGGTCACCCGGCTGGGTCTTGGCCAGCACGATGGCGCATAGCGCGGCCTGCGCGCCGGGGCAGATCACCACCCGCTCGGCGGAGACGTTGCCGAGGATAGGCGCCAGCCACTGCACGGCGGCGGCACGGTCATCGCGGGAGCCGGCGCCTACGTGGTAACTCATCAACTCGCCCTGCCCGAGCTGCTGGCTGAGCTGCTGGAAGCCGCGCTCCATGCTCTGCGCGAACGGGCTGCTGCCCAGCAGCGGCGGGATGTTCATGCTCAGGTCCACCGATGTGGCGCTGTTGCCGGCGGACATGGCGATGAAGGTGCCACCGGCGCCCTGCGCGTCGAGCAGGTCGGACTGGCGCAGCTCGGCGTAGGCGCGGGTAACCGTGGTCAGGTCCACGCCCATCAGCTGGGCCAGGTCGCGCTGCGGCGGCAGGCGGTCGCCGGGTTGCAGCACGCCATCGTCCACGGCATCGCGTACCTGCTGGGCAATCTGCAGGTAGAGCGGACCGCTGCCCTCGGCGAAGGGACGGACCCAGGTCCGGTTGGGCTTTTTCAGGCGTCGGCCTGCGGCTGGCTGCTGCATCGGGTGAACCTTCCCTGCTTTGTACGTGCACCAACCCATACAATGATGTATCTTGTATGGACTTGACTGGATCGGCAATCCTTTTGTAGGCACCGCCGTACGGACAGTGTAGCCGCTCCCGGCCCATGCGCCGGGCATCGGCGGTCCCCGCTCAAGAGCTCCTTCAACAGGGTCGACCTTCAATGAATATCTGCTGGAAACGCATCCGCCCAGCGCTGGCCGCTTTGGCATGCGTGGGCCTGTCTGGCTGCAACTGGGTACTACTGGACTCCAAGGGCGACGTGGGCATTGCCCAGCGCGACCTGATCATCATCTGCATCGCGCTGATGCTGATCGTGGTGATACCGGCCATCGTGCTGACCTTCGTCTTTGCCTGGCGCTACCGCTCCGGCAATACCAAGGCCAGGTACATGCCCGATTGGGCGCACTCCACCAAGGTGGAAATCGTGGTCTGGGGCGTGCCCCTGATCATCGTCGCCGTGCTGGCGGTGATCGTGTGGAAATCCACCCACGAGCTTGACCCTTACAAGCCGCTGGATATCCCCGGCGAGCCGCTGCATGTGGAAGTGATCGCCACCGACTGGAAGTGGGTATTCGTCTACCCGGACCTCGGCATCGCCACGGTCAACCAGCTCAACTTCCCCGCCGGGCAGCAGCTGGCCTTCGACATCACCTCCAACTCGACGATGAATACCTTCTTCATCCCGCAGCTGGGTGGGCAGATCTATGCGATGGCCGGCATGCGCACGCAGCTGCATCTGGTGGCCAACGAGCAAGGCAAGTTCGACGGCATGTCGGGCAATTACAGCGGCCATGGCTTCTCCAACATGAAGTTCGTCGCCACCGCGATGAGCCAGCCGCAGTTCGACGACTGGGTTGCGCAGGTGCGGAAGTCGCCGGATCAACTGAGCTTCGACGAATTCAAGCGTCTGGCCGCTCCCACCCGCAAGGAACCGGTGCGCCACTTCGCCAGCGTCGAGCCGCTGCTGTTCAAGAAGGTCATCGACCAGTTCATCGGCGTGGGTGAGAACACCGCGGCCACGTCGGGCCACAACGCAGAACCCAAGGCCTCCCAGGAGTAATGAGCATGTTCGGTAAGTTGACGTGGGACGCCGTGCCGTTGCACGACCCGATCGTCGTGGTGACATTGGTGGGCATGGTGCTGGGCGGCGTTGCGCTGCTCGGCGCGGTGACCTACTTCAAATTGTGGGGCGTGCTGTGGCGCGACTGGTTCACCACGGTTGACCACAAGAAGATCGGCATCATGTACATCGTGGTGGCGCTGGTGATGCTGGTGCGCGGCTTTGCCGATGCACTGATGATGCGCGCGCAGCTGGCTGCGGCCGGCCCGGGCAGCGATGGCTTCCTGCCGCCCGAGCACTACGACCAGATCTTCACCGCGCATGGCGTGATCATGATCTTCTTCGTGGCCACACCGTTCGTGGTGGGCCTGATGAACATCGTGGTGCCGCTGCAGATCGGCGCGCGCGATATGGCCTTCCCCTTCCTCAATGCCTTCAGCTTCTGGATCTTCGTGGTCGGCGCTGCGCTGATGATGATCTCGTTGGGCCTTGGCGAGTTCGCGATGACCGGCTGGGTGGCGTATCCGCCGTTGTCCGGTATCGAGTTCAGTCCAGGGGTAGGTGTTGACTACTACATCTGGGCATTGCAGGCCTCTGGTGTCGGCACGTTGCTGACCGGCGTCAACCTGTTCATCACCATCCTGCGCATGCGTGCGCCTGGCATGACCTTGATGAAGATGCCGGTGTTCACCTGGACCGTGCTGGTCACCAGCGTGATCATCATTGCTGCGTTCCCGATCCTGACCGTTGCCCTCGGCGCGCTCACCCTGGACCGCTACCTGGACTTCAACTTCTACACCAATGATCTTGGTGGCAACCCGATGATGTACGTCAACCTGGTGTGGGCTTGGGGCCACCCGGAGGTGTACATCCTGGTATTGCCGGCGTTCGGCATCTTCTCCGAGATCACCGCCACGTTCTCGCGCAAGAAGCTGTTCGGCTACAAGTCGATGGTGGGTGCAACGCTGGCGATCGGCATCCTGTCGTTCGTGGTGTGGCTGCACCACTTCTTCACCATGGGCTCCGGTGCCAGCGTCAATGCCTTCTTCGGCATCATGACGATGATCATCGCAATCCCGACCGGCGTGAAAATCTTCACCTGGTTGTTCACCATGTACGGTGGCCGCGTCGAGTTCAGCGTACCGATGCTGTGGACCATCGCCTTCCTGGTCACCTTCACCATCGGCGGCATGACCGGCGTGCTGCTGGCCATCCCGGGCGCGGACTTCCTGCTGCACAACAGCCTGTTTCTGGTGGCCCACTTCCACAACACCATCATCGGTGGCGCGCTGTTCGGCTACCTGGCCGGCTTCGTCTACTGGTTCCCGAAGGTGTTCGGCTTCACCCTCAACGAGCGTCTGGGCAAGTGGTCGTTCGCCTGCTGGATCATCGGCTTCTACCTGGCCTTCATGCCGCTGTACATGCTCGGCTTCATGGGCATGACCCGGCGCATGAACCAGTACGACAACCCGGCGTGGACGCCCTACCTGATTGCCGCCTTCGTCGGCGCGCTGTTCGTGCTCGCAGGCATCGTGCTGATGCTGGTGCAGATCTACGTCAGCGTCCGCGACCGCAAGCAGAACCAGGACATCACCGGCGACCCGTGGAATGCACGCACGCTGGAATGGCAGACGCCCTCGCCGCCGCCGTTCTACAACTTCGCCGTGGTGCCCAAGGCCGACACCCTGGACGCCTTCCACGAAGCCAAGAAGCAAGGCCTGCCCAAGCCGCCCAAGCACTACGCGCCGATCCACATGCCGCGTAACACCGGCGTGCCGCTGATCCTCAACATCTGGATCCTGGCGCTGTGCTTCGCCTTGATCTGGCACATCTGGTGGCTGGCCGGTGCGAGCTTCGTGGCGATGATCGTCACCTTGATCGTGCGCTCCTACGACGAGGACGTGGATTACTACGTCAGCGCCGAAGAAGTGGCCGCCATCGAGAACCAACACCAGAACAAGCTCAAGCAGCACAGGGTGATTGCATGAACATCATGTCCAATGTCGCCGTAGACAACGCGCTGGCGGCCGAGCACAGCCATGACGACCATGGCCACGACCAGGGTGGCATGAAGGTCTTCGGCATGTGGGTCTACCTCATGTCCGACCTGGTGCTGTTCGGCTCGCTATTCGCCTCCTACGCGGTGCTCAGCAACGCGTACGCAGGCGGCCCGACCGGTGCCGAGCTGTTCTCGCTGCCGTTCGTGCTGGTGGAAACCTTCCTGCTGCTGGTCTCCAGCATCACCTACGGCCAGGCCGTGCTGGCGATGCACCGCCAGGACAAGCGCGCGGTGCTGACCTGGCTGGGCGTGACCTTCGCACTCGGTGCCGGCTTCATCGGCATGGAAGTGTATGAGTTCAACCACCTCATCCACATTGGCGCCGGCCCCACCACCAGCGCCTATCTGTCCGCGTTCTTCGCACTGGTTGGCACGCACGGCCTGCACGTGGCCAGCGGCCTGATCTGGATGGCGGTGGTGATGCACCAGGTAAAGCGTCGCGGCCTCACCCCGACCAATGTCACCCGCATCTCCTGCCTGAGCCTGTTCTGGCACTTCCTGGACCTGGTCTGGATCTGCGTCTTCACCTTTGTCTATCTGATTGGAGTGTTCTGACCATGTCCGACAACGACACCTCCCGCGCCGGCAGCGGACATGGCTCCACCAAGTCCTACCTGATCGGCTTCGTGATCTGCGCCGTGCTCACCGTCATCCCCTTCCTGCTGGTGATGAACCCGACGCTGTCGCGGCCACTGACGATGGCCCTGCTGGTCGGCTTTGCCGTCGTGCAGATCATCGTGCAGCTGGTGTATTTCCTGCACATGAACCGCTCCTCGGAGGGCGGCTGGAACCTGGCCAGTTTTGTTTTCACCCTGGTCATTCTTTTCATCGTGGTAGCGCTCTCCATCTGGATCATCTGGAGCATGCACTTCCACATGATGGTCAACTGACGCACGCAACGGGCCGGCACACCATGCCGGCCCGTCGCATGTAGTTCGGCTGTCCGTCCTTCATCGACCCTAGCCATGTCCCGCACCAACACCCCCGCCACCGGCCTCGCCGAACTGGCCCGCAAACTGCACCTGTCCACCATCGCGATAAGCGCCGCCACCCTGCTACTGGTCGCCTGCGCCGCAAAACCCAAGGTGGATTTCTACGGCAAGGACATCGCCTGCGAAGCACTCGGCGAGCAATGGACGATGCCCGACAGCACAGGCGTAAGCCGCAGCCCGGCCGACCTCAACGGCAAAGTGACCTACCTGTTCTTCGGCTTCACCAGCTGCCCCGACGTCTGCCCCACCACCATGGTGGAGTTGAACCGCGTCAAGCACCTGATGGGCTCGGACGCCGACAAACTGCAGGTGATCTTCGTCACCGTGGACCCGGCCCGCGACACGCCAGCTGTTGCCGAGACTTATGTGAAAGCGTTTGACCCGACTGCGACAGCGCTGGTTGGTGACGATGCGCAACTGGCCGCGATGGCAGCATCGTTCAAAGCCTTCTACGACCGCGAAGAAGGCAAGCACCCCGGCGCCTATTCGATGAGCCACACCGCAGGCGGCTACGTATTCGACCGGCAAGGGCGGCTGCGCTTGTTTGCGCCCTACGGCATGCCGGTGGAGCAGCTGTTTTCGGATGTGCAGCGTTTGACGCTGGAGCCGACGTTGCCAGTTGGCCACAAGAGCCCAGCAACCTGTCAGGTCACCGGATAGCCCCGACCCCGCATGACCAAAGCCCCTCTCCCGCCCGCGGGAGAGGGGTTGGGGTGAGGGCAGATCGAAGGCAGCAATGCCTCACCCCCAACACCCCAACCAAACTCACCAACAAGACCAAAAACCCTCACCGCTCAACACACCCACCACCAACCTCCCCACCCTTCACAAACGCCCCAACCGCCTCAACAAAACACCCAGGCGCAAAGTAAGACAGCAAATGCGCCCCACCCTCCACCGTACTGAAGCTCACCTCCCCAGCCTTCCCCAGCACCGCTGCATGCTCCACCGCCCCCGCATACGCCGTATTCGGATCCAAGGTCCCATGCACAACCAAAGTCCTCGGTAGCACCCCAGGCGACTTCCCAAACCAAGCATCCTTGGCATAAGCAGGCACAGGCGCCCCCACCAGAAACCCCGGGATCGCACTGACAAACAAAGCCCCAGCAGCCTCCTGCTCCACCAGCTCGCGCGTAAGCCCCGGCCGCGCATTGTTCTCCGACGCCGAGATCAACATCACCAGCGGTAGCGAAGGCTGGTTGTTACCGCCCTGCCCCATCCCGGCCATCGCCGTCTTCAACTCCGCCACCGTCGCCAGCAGCGCGGACGTATCGTCCACCGCCAGCCCATCAACGATGTCCGGAATACGCGCACGCAACGCAGGGAAGTTCAGCAGCGAGCCCAGCAACCGACGCAGATCACCACCCGGCACCTCGTCCTTCCACGGCGCCGTCGGCGCAGCGGCCAGCACACGCTGATAGACCGCCACCTTCTGCTCGCCCAGCACCGCACGCCCCACTGCATCCACCAGCGCCGTGCGCCGGCTCAGATCCCACTGCTCGGTGGTCTCCAGCGGCACCAGCCCGTCCAGGATCAAACCGTCCAGCGGCATCGACGCCACCTGCAGCGCACGCAAGGCCAGCTGCGTGCCATACGACACCCCGTACAGATAGGTCGGCCCACTGCCGCGATAGCGCGACATCAGCAGCGCAAGATCCTGCGCCGCCTCGGTCACCGAGAACGCCTGCGTGCGCGCCGCATCCGCATACATCGCACCAATGCAGCCACCCCACTCGTCCCCCGCCAGTGCAACACCATCGGCGCTGTCCGCCGCCTCCTGCACCGGACAGATGCGCTCCGACCGGCCCACGCCGCGATGGTCCGGAATCACCAGGTCATAGCCGGGAAACGCATGCCGGAAGGTCGCAACCACCGGATACAAGGACGCCCCGGACTCACCAGGCCCACCGGCCAACAACCAAACCTCCCCGCGCCGCTCCACCGTCTCGGCAGGAAACCACCGCACGAACAGCTTCAGCGAACCCTCGGCCGGCGATTCATGGCGCAGCGGAACATTGGTGGTGACACAGAGGCTGCCTTTCAGCGCAGGTGACGAATCCGCATCGGCGCAGGCCACCGGCGCCTCGAAAGCCAGCTCCGCGCGCGCGGGAAGGGCTGCAAACAACGCGGCCGCAAGAACAACAGATCGAAACATCGACTTTCATCCCCTGATGAGCAGGCGACAGCATGCCAGTGTGTTGGGTACGCGGGAATGTCCATCGGTAATGGGTGATTGCGGGCTGAGTGCGCCTAAGTGCTGCCTGGTGCCGCAGAGCTCTTATGGGCAGCGGAAATGATTGCAGACTGGCCTTCCTCGATCGCGCTGAAACACCCGAGCTCGTCCCCAACAAGGCCCAATATTCCCTGGCCCAAGCGATAATCCACACCAGAGACAATCAATCGAATCAGCCGGAGAGCAACATGCGGTTTGTTTACCTACTTCTCTGCATCGCAGGCACCGCTCTGCCCCTCGCCCAGTTTGTGCCATGGCTGTCCGCCCACGGCCTCAATGTTCCGCTACTGCTTCAGCAGGCCACGTCGAGCAAAATTGCTGCGTTTGCTTGGGCAGATGTCGTTATTTCAGGGCTTGTGACCATTGTATTCATATGTACTGAGGGACGCAGACTGAGGATGCGTCACCTTTGGCTGCCACTGTCTAGCGTCGTGGTTGGCCCATCGCTAGCGCTGCCGCTTTTCCTATTGTTTAGGGAGCGCCATCTCAAGGACACAAAATAATAAGGCTCAATAGCTTGCACAAACCGGAATCCAAGTTAACAAGGGGGATTGATTTAACATTGCGATCTGGCTGCAAACATTTCCAAAGAAAGAATCGGCACAGGGAGGCAAGATGGCAAGGGGATATACAAAATTTTTAGGGTGCAAGCTTTCACGCAACCAAAGACAGATGCAGCTATATTTGCAATCACAACCGCTTACATGAAAGGAACTACGATGGGACTGTACGATCAAAGGGGATACCTTTTTTCGGATATTGACCTGCATGCAACTATAGAACGCCAACGTAGTGCGTTACAGAAGGAAGTTGATGCGTTAGAACAAAACCGCCTGCTCAACACATCAGAACAAGACCTAATAGACTACTTCGTTGAAAAATATAAGATTGAGCCACCCATTTTGCTTCGTGATGAGATGACGGCAGATCAGCACGAAACGAAGGTGGACGCACGCTATCACGGACACCGTTGGATAAGCGACTCAAGTCGTCCCCACTACATCCCTGGGCAGCAGATAGACATCGAGATCCCGTTTACTGGCGAAGCCGACCTCTTTAAAGCTCAGGCCAGCACATTCTCCAGCGCTCCCCCGCGAGGCCGTGTATCCAATCAAGCGTTGATCCTTTCCTATCAAATCCCCCATGATGAGGACCAGGACATAAAGCCACAAATGGAGCGCCAGCTGCAAGAAATCGAAAATCACCTCGACTGGATAAAGAACGACATACTTAGCTATAACAACTCAATCAACGCCCTCGCTGAAACGACAATCAGAAAGCGTCGAGAGCGGCTCCTAGCCAATCAAGGTCGTATTGCGGCGCTGGGAATTCCCCTAAAGGTGCGATCGGATGCACCGAAGACATACGCTGCACCTGCTATTCGCAAGAAATTAACTCCGGCGCTCCCGAAGGCTTCCACGACGCCTTTCCAGCCGGAGCCTGCCATGAATATGGAGCATTATGAGCACGTACTAACGGTGATTCAGAACATGACTCAAATGATGGAGCGCAGCCCGTCGACGTTTGCAACTATGGGTGAAGAAGTTCTGCGTGACCACTACCTTGTGCAACTCAATGGTCAGTTCGAGGGACAAGCAACAGGCGAAACGTTTAACGCCGCAGGCAAGACCGACATCTTGCTTCGTATTGACGGAAAGAATTCTTTCATCGGCGAATGCAAGTTCTGGAAAGGAGCTAAAGGTTACAGCGAAACTATTGATCAACTACTAAGCTATCAATCGTGGAGAGACACAAAAACCGCAATCCTCGTCTTCAATCGCAATCGAGATACATCCAAGGTCCTAGAGGAAGTCAAAACCACTACGGAAGCGCACCCGAACTACAAGCGAACACTAAATTGGAAGCATGAGTCCGGCTTTCGCTTTGTGATGCACCACCCGACCGATGCAAACCGAGAGCTCACGATGACGGTGCTAATTTTTGATATTCCGCAGGCCGATAAAATGAAAGCGCCAGCCAACAAAACTGCACAGAGCGCGCCATCCTGACGGCCCATCTTCCTGTCGACAGGTCGGCAATCTTCCCTTGCGACTGGATACCCTCCGGGGAAGATCCGACTCGTGGCTATTCCTTCGGAAGACTTTCACCTGTGTCACGACCATCCCTCCAGGCAGGTGAGGAAAATATCTAGCCCAGCTTTCCTCGAATAATTTCCGGATCGACTTTAAAGAGAATCGGCACGATCATGTCGTCGACGAAGCTCCGCCACAACCGCGTCACATACATCTCGCGCCTGCATAGTATTGAGCTCAGAAATGGCGCCGATTAGTAGAGACAAATGGCTCCGACGAGAAGCGAGGCGCTCATCAAGCGCTCGCCTCTCCAACTGCACCAAGGCATTTAGCTCCAGAGCGCGCAGCATCCGGCGGCCTTTCCACGTGAGCCACCCAAAAACCCAGTTACGTCGAACGGTAATATTCGCAGAGTAGTCATCCCAGTGGGGGTGAACCCAGCGATAATCCGAAGCCTGCGCCGGGTATGCCACGAGCCCAACACCAGATGAAACCAAACTAGGGCATCTTGGAGTTATCGGTGGAAGCTGTCCCCGTCGCTTCGCACGTGTATGCAGTACTCTTCGAAGGCGTGCAAAGGCCATATTCTTCTTTGAATTACATGTTGCACAAGCCAATGCAAGATTTCGAATCTCAAATGTAAAAACCGGGAAAACCGCTTTCTCTAGTATATGCTCAATATGAACGGATACTTGGTCTGGCAAGAACCGTCTACAGTAGCAACATCGACCAAATTGCTCCCGCCGAAGCCTATTTTTCAAATCAGCCTTAAAACTCACAACATCATTCGACTGACTATCCCATTTATATGCAGATAGAGCACTGGCACTGAGACCAATGGGATAAGGTGGAATTTGCACAATCCGCTGGTACCCGACATCTATCACTCTACACCCCCATAAATGAGCTCATCAATAACGTCAATAAGGGGATCACCTGAACGGAGCCTACCTTTGATATCAGCAAGACCAACTGTCAAATCCAGGAATTCTGGAGCGCCCCCTCTCCCACTTTCCACCAGCTCCACAGCTCGCTGCACTATCTCGATCACTTGGCGATTACGGCTCGACGCAATTCCGAACTGTTCAAACAAAACTTCGTCTGCGGAAGCACCATAACCGGTCAGCGTCGATGCCGCTTCAAGATCAGATCCAAGATCGATGATGGAAGTTCCAGGTTTAGCCGAGCTCACAATCAAAGGAGAGTGCGTTGATACAACCATGTGCCCTCGAGTCATAAACTCGGATATATCAAACAGGCATTCCATGAACTCTTGCTGCCATTGAGGATGAAGACTATTCTCAGGCTCATCAATCAGAACGATTGAATCCTGGCGCACGGAGAAACCAATACCCATAATGGTACTTAATAAATGATATTCCCCAGAACTAAGATCGAATGCCGATAGTTGCCGGCGACTCCTAAATGAATAGACCATCGCATCATCCAGTGTCATCACATCTGCCAGTAGTCCAAGACGGATGGCATTACGACTTAACAAAGAGGACTGCACCAATCCATTACCTAGCATACTAACCTTTAGCTGGTGATGCGCCCTCTTCCTTATGAAAGTATCGAGCTCATTGAACTCCTCATAAGTAAACTCGTCCAGCAAATAGCGAGCTATTGCTACAGGAACTTCTCTACCCGAGCGACCCGACTTCTTCGAGCTAGGCATACGATCATTTCTTGCATCCTCTAGCAATCCCCCCAATATATCCCGTTGCTTTTTTGCCGCAGGCTTCAATACAAACGAAAGATCGAACGATTGCTCAATCCCTGCTAGCTGGCACGCCCGCGAAAAAAATGACCATCCGTATCGATTCACGGATGCCTCATCTAGAGCGAAAGTAAGCGCAGTCTCAAGCGAGCGCTTCTTGCTGAGCAGGTTGTTTCCAACCCGCTGCCCCAAATAAACGTAGCCCGGAACCGCGTACTCGGTGAAACGACCGCCATTCTCTTTCGGTGGAAACCTATCAGCTACCGACCCCGATGCACAGATGACAATTGGCGCCCCCAAGGAACTCTCGATAGGTTCTGAGAGTTGCAATTTCGCTTTCATATCTGAAAGCGAAAGCGCCGCAACCAAGTCTTTCAGAATTGAGCTCTTATGGGACCCATTCCTCCCGGTTAGGATTGTCGTATGGCAACCGGTTCGAGCTCCCCCCTCCACGACAAAAGAAACTGACCGCTCCTGTTCAGACCACGTCTGATACTTAAGCCGGATCAACTTTGGCACGCCACACCCCACCGTTAAAGTCAAAATATGCGCAAAATAGAGCAACGCTACGAATAAGCTTGACAATCAACTTGCGTCTACTCGCGTGCAAGTAGTTCCGACAATCTGCATTTCTCCTTTCGAATCAAAATTCCGCCCCGCTCCCGCCTTCAATAATCTCACCAATGCCACGAGCAGCCAGCAAGGCTTCCAGTTTAATCACAGAACAATAACGAAAAAAAATCGAAATCTCTATTAGCCCCTAAGATACCCATACAACTCGAGCCTAGCGATGGCTGCACTTAGCTTGTTTATCCAATCAAAATATTGAACCGCCTCCGATACTCCCCCGGCGACAACCCCACAATCCGGCTGAACACCTTCCGGAACGAACCCGGGTCGCTGTAACCCACGTCCCAGGCAATCCGCTCCAGCGGCACGTTACTGGTCTGCAGCATCTCCCGTGCACGGGCCACGCGTACGCGCTGGCAGTATTCAGTGGCGGTCATGCCGGTGGCTTTCTGGAAGCGGCGCAGGAAGGTGCGCCCTTCCAGCCCTGCGCGCTGTGCGAGTTCGGCGGATGCGACCTGTTTGGCGTGGGTGTCGTGCAGCCATTGCTGCACGGCCAGCACTGCGGCGTCGCCGTGCGTCATGCGTGGCGAGAAACTGCTGTAGTAGCGTTGTTGGCGTCCGGGTGGATCGATCAACAGCGTGCGTGCGACATCCAGCATCACTGCGGCGCCGAGGTAGCGGTCTACCAGCCGCAGGCCGAGGTCGGTCCACGCCATGGCGCCGCCTGCGCTGAAGATGTCGCCGCCGTCGATGAGCATCTGGTCCACGTCCAGCGTCACGTCCGGAAAGCGTGCGGCCAGCAGTTCGGCGTATTGCCAGTTGGTGGTGATGGTGCGGCCGGCCAGGCGCCCGGTTTCAGCCAGCAGGAATGCGCCGGCGCAGACCGATGCGAGCGTGGTGCCGTCGTCGTGCAGTGCGCATAGCCAGCCCAGGTAGGGCGCGGCGGCTTCGGTGGAAATCGGCGGCTGCATGCTGGGCGGCAGGATCATCACCTGCGGTGTTCCGCTTGGCGACTGGCTTGAGCTGTAGACAGCTTGCGGCGCTTGGCCGGGCGCTTCGATGCGCCAATGCGTGACTTGCAGTTCGGGCGCGGCGGGTACTGCGCGTTCGCTGGCGAGCCGGCCGGCCAGGGCGAACAGGTCGGTCAGGCCGAGCACTGCCGCCAGCTGGGCGCCGGGATACAGCAGGATTCCCACTTGGATGTGACCGTCGGTGCGCATCTGTCGGTACAGCCCTCAAGAATGTCGGTAGCGCCTCTTCGTGGTGGCAGGCCGGTCGCGGAGACTTCTCCCACACCATTCAACCACCCATCAGGGAGCCGTACATGAGCAAGCGCGCCATTATCGTCGTCGATCTTCAGAATGAATACCTTGCCACCGGCAAGCTGCCACTGGTGGGCATTGATGCCGCCACCGCCAATGCGGTGCGCGTGATTGCCGATGCGCGGACCAAGGGCGTGCCGGTGCTGCATGTCCGTCATGAATCCGCCAGCAGTGATGCGCCGATCTTCGTACCGGGCTCGGACGGGGTGCGGATCATGGCCGCTGCCGCGCCCATCGGCGATGAGCCGGTGATCGTCAAGAACCACGTCAATTCGTTCAGCGATACCGATCTGCGGCAGCAGCTTGAGGCGCACGGAATTGAGGACGTGGTGGTGGTTGGTGCAATGAGCCATATGTGCGTGGATGCGGTGGTGCGTGCCTCCGCCGACATGGGCTATGCGGTCACCGTGCTGCACGACGCCTGCGCCACCCGTGACCTGGAGTTCAACGGTGTTGTGGCGCCGGCTGCGCAGGTGCATGCGGCGATGATGGCGTCGTTTGAGTTCGGGTATGGGCGGGTGGTTGCTACGGATGCGTATCTGGCTGGTTGATAGTCAGCAAGAACAGACGAACAAACGTGCAGTGCTTCGTTGTCGAATACCCGGCAACACTTGCTTCCCCGTTCGAGAGATAGGAATCGTCTGGAAAGAAAATTGAACCCGTCCCACCGCCTTTAGACTTGTTACCTGACGTCCAAGGAGGACCGATGGATGGCAAGAACATGGATTGTGGTGGGCGATGCCACCACGAGCGGCGGCAGGGTAATTACCGGCTCGCCTGCAACGGATATTGAAGGCAAGCCGGTCGCACGGATCGGCGACAAAGCCACCTGCCCCACCCTGCACAAGGGCGTCTTTCCGATCATCACCGGTGACGCAAGCATCGTCATTGATGGTCAGCCGGTGGCACGCCAAGGCGATAGCCTCGCTTGCGGCTGCCGCCTGTTGGCTGGGAAGCAGAACCTGGTTTTCGTGGACCAAGGTGCATCCTCAGCAAGCGCGGCGGGTCCATTACCGCTTGCGGCAACCAGCCTTCTGCGAGCAACGCCCGCATCAGCAAGCGAGAGCTTTGCCCAGACGTCGGCTCCACAGGCCGAAGACCTGACCCTGCACTACCACTACAACGATCTGGACCAGACACCGGTACGCGGTGCGAGCTATCGGGTGATGCTGGCCGACGACAGCATTCGCTCAGGCAACTTGGACGATGCCGGCAAGGCAGTACTGGGCAATGTCTCTGTCGGCCCCATCCAGGTGCTCTACCAGCACGATCTGGATGACAGCGACGACGCTGACATCCTCAGCGCAAGGGAGCAGATCAAGCAGGCGCTGGATGCAATCGTTGCACAGACGAGAGCGGACTTTGCAGCTGAGTGGAAGCAGTGGAATGGTTCCGGATACTTCACGCGCGGCGCGCTGAAACTTGGCAACCAAGGTCTAGGCGCAGTTCAAGGCGGCTGGGACTATGTGAGCGGGACGGCTGAGGCCGTCTGGCAGCTGGCGGTTCTCTACTACAAGACCGACGCCGAGCTACGTGAGTGGAAGATGCTGTTGCTGACCGGCGACCGGGCCGGTTTGGATCGCAAGATCGCCGACTACCGCGCCAAAGGCAAGCAGGTCATGGCGGCGGCGAGTGAACTGAAGGAGATGTTCAACCTGCTGATTGATGACCCTGCAATCGTCAGCATGCTGCCGCAGTTCGCCGAGGACTGGTGGGAAGCCATCCCGCCGGATGAGGCCGAAAACCTCAAATCCCGGTTTGGCAGCCAGATTGCCATCGACATGTTGGTTTCGGTAGTGCTTGCAGCCGTCACCATCGAAGCAGGTGGCGCTGGCGGAATAGGCTATGCCGCGGCGAAGGCCGGTACGATGGCCGCCCGCGTCGGCCAGAAGCTGTTCATGCTGCTGGAGAAACTTGAGGATGCTTTCAAGGCGCTGACCAAGGCGCTACGCGCTCGCAAGCGGCGACAGGCCGACAGCAATCGCCAGCCCGACTCAAAGCGTGAAGTAGTCACAGTAGTGACGCCCAAGCGAATGCCAGAGAAGAAGCTTCCGTGCTTCAGCACGCAGAAGCTACCTGCGGACAAGTACCCTGAAATGGATAGGCAGTTGCAGGGGCAGCAGCAAGGCCTGAACGATATGACCGTGCAGGAGTATCTGGATGGGCGGGCTGCATTTGACCCCAACAACAGGGATAGAACGCTTGCGAGAGATGCTCGAAAAAACTTTGCCCGCGGACTAACTGCAGAAAAGACCAGCCATCACATATCTCAAGGAACTCCACCGGTTGAGGCGGAACGACTGGCCAAAGCAGAGACCGAGGAAGCCATGAAGACCCTCAATGCCTTGCACAATCCCGATATGGTCGCTGGTGGAAAGGACATAATCGCGGACTTTGGAGACGGTGAGGTCAACACCACTATTGGCAGGCAGTGGAGCCAGAAGAAGAAGGACGAAGTGTCACGGATACAACAGCTCGATCAAGCCGCCAATGACGTCCCTCACGCAGAACGGGCCAGCAGTAAGATGAACGGAAAAATGGAGCGCTGCAAAAAATGAGCCAGATGCTGGATGAGAGCTTCGACCACTTCTATAACTACAAGGGTTTTGGGCCGCCGATCGACAGCACGCCCGTACCAGAATCCATAGTAGAAGCCTACCGCGGAAAGTTGCCCGACGCACTGCTGACCTACTGGAAGGCGATGGGCTGGGCTGGCTTTGGTAATGGATTGCTGTGGTTGGTGGACCCACGCGAATACGCTGACGTTCTCAATGCATGGATCCACGCGACCGATTTTTACAGCAGAGATCGGTATCACGTCTTCGCGAGGGGAGCGTTTGGCGATTTGTACGTGTGGGGCGAACGGACTGGCCCAAGCCTGCATATTAATGCGCCCAACTCCATGATTTTCCCTTCCGACAAGTCAGCCGCTATGGCAAGAGGCGAGGCTGATCTGCTGCTGCAAACCTGGTTTATCGTGTGCGACAAGGATGCATTCGATAAAGATGACGGTGACGACAAGCCGCTCTTTGAGCGCGCTGTAAAGCTGCTCGGCCGCCCAGGACCGAACGAGATGTTCGGTTTTGTACCTGCGCTTGCCCTCGGCGGCCCGCGCCGCTTGGACCACGTACAGAAGGTCAATGCAATCGAGCATCTGATGTTCCTGGCTCAGGTCCACCCGCCTCGAGTGATGCTGGACATCGTGAAAGAGGCAAAAACTCGCGGACTTATGTAAAGCAGACACGAATATGCGAGGAGGTCGGCGGTGCATAGCGCGTCCGCTGAACTGATCGAGCACGCAAGCATTGGCAGGCAGCCCAGCTAGACCAAGATGGACGAAGCGTCACGGATACAACAGTTCGATCAAGCTGCCAATGATGTTTCCAATTCACCCGCACCGCTGAGACAGACCAAGAAGATCGCGCTGCACTATCACGGCGATCACCATCACCAAAGGAAGACACGGAAAGTGAGCATCTCATTGGATGAGAACTTCGACTACTTCTATAACCACAAGGGTTTCGGGCCGCAGATAGACAGCACGCCCGTACCCGAATCCATTGTGGAGGCTTATCGCGGCAAGTTGCCTGATGCGCTACTGACATACTGGAAGGCGATGGGCTGGTGTGGCTTTGGCAATGGATTGCTCTGGTTGGTAGACCCACGCGAATACGCTGACGTTCTCAAAGCATGGATACATGCCACCGATTTTTACAGCAAAGATCGGTATCACGTCTTCGCCCGGGGGGCGTTTGGTGACCTGCACATTTGGGGCGAGCGCACTGGTCCAAGCCTGCGTATCAATGCACCGTACTCGATGATTTTCCCTTCCGACAAGTCAGCCGACATGGCAAGCGGCGAGGCTGATCTATTGCTACAAACCTGGTTTATCGTGTGCAAAAAGAATACGTTCGACAAAGAGGACGATGGCAATCAGCCACTCTTTGAGCGCGCGGCAAAGCTGCTCGGCCGTCCCAGCGCGTACGAGATGCTTGGCTTTGTTCCTGCGCTGGCCTTAGGCGGACCATGCCGCTTGGACCACCTGCAAAAGGTAAAAGCAGTCGAACACTTGATGTTCCTTGCGCAGGTCCACCCGCCCCGAGTGATGCTGGACATCGTGAAAGAGGCAACATCTCGCGGACTTATGTAGAGCAGGCACAAACATGCGAGGAGGTCGGCGGCGCATAGCACCCCCGCCGAACTGATCGAGCACACAACCATTGGCAGGCAGTGGAGCCAGAAGAAGAAGGACGAAGTGTCACGGATGCAACAGCTTGATCAATCTACCAATGAACTCCCTGATGCACCCGCAGCGCTTGGACAGCCCAAAAAAATGGATTGCGCTATCACTTCGATAGCCATCACCAAAGGGAGACCAAGAAAGTGAGCGTTTCATTGGATGAGAGCTTCGACTGCTTCTACAACCACGAAGGTTTTGGGCCGCAGATCGACAGCACACCCGTACCTGAATCCATAGTAGAAGCCTACCGCGGCAAATTGCCGGACGCACTGCTGACCTACTGGAGGGCGATGGGCTGGGCTGGCTTTGGCAATGGATTGCTGTGGTTGGTCGACCCACGCGAATACGCTGACGTTCTCAATGCATGGATACACGCGACCGATTTCTACGGTAAAGATCGGTATCACGTTTTCGCCCGGGGAGCATTTGGCAATTTGTACGCCTGGGGCGAGCGTACTGGCCCTAGCCTACGTATCAATGCGCCAAATTCCATGATTTTCCCTTCTGACAAGTCAGCCGCCATGGCAAGGGGCGAGGCCAATCTGCTGCTGCAAACCTGGTTTATCGTCTGCGATAAGGATGCATTCGATACAGAAGACAATGGCGATAATCCGCTCTTTGAACGCGCTGTAAAGCTACTAGGCCGGCCAGGGCCGGACGAGATATTCGGCTTTGTTCCAGCACTGGCCCTTGGCGGCCCGCGCCGCTTGGACCATATACAGAAGGTCAATGCAATCGAGCATCTGATGTTCCTGGCGCAGGTCCACCCGCCTCGGGTGATGCTGGACATTGTGAAAGAGGCGAAGGCTCGCGGACTTATGTAAAGCAGACACGAGTATGCGAGGAGGTCGGCGGTGCATAGCGCGTCCGCCGAACTGATCGAGCACGCGACCATTGGCGGGCAGTACAGCCAGAAGAAGATGGGCGAAGTGTCACGGATACAACAGCTCGATCAAACTGCCAATGAAGTCCCTGATGCGCCCGCACCGCTCGGAAAGACCAAGAAGATGGCATCGCACTAGCAGGTTGATCGCCGTCACCAAAGGAGAACCTAGAAAGTGAGCATCTCATTGGATGAGAGCTTCGACTACTTCTATAACCACGAAGGCTTTGGGCCGCAGATCGACAGCACACCCGTACCCGAATCCGTTGTAGAAGCCTACCGCGGCAAGTTACCCAATGCGCTGCTGACCTACTGGAAGGCGATGGGCTGGTGTGGCTTTGGCGACGGATTGCTATGGCTGGTGGACCCACGCGAATACGCTGACGTTCTCAATGCGTGGATACACGCGACCGATTTTTACAGCAAAGATCAGTATCACGTGTTCGCAAGGGGCGCGTTGGGCGAATTGCACGTCTGGGGCGAGCGCACCGGTCCAAGCCTGCATATCAATGCGCCCTACTCCATGATCTTCCCTTCAGACGATTCTGCGGATATGGCGCTAGGCAAAGCCGACTTGTTGCTTCAAACCTGGTTGATCGTGTGTGAAAAGGATGCGTTCGATATGGAGGATGACGGCGACAAGCTACTCTTTGAGCGCGCTGTGAAGCTGCTCGGCCGCCCGGGACCGGACGAGATGTTCGGATTTGTACCTGCGCTGGCCCTCGGTGGCCCGTGCCGCTTGGACCACCTGCAAAGGGTCAAAGCAGTCGAACACCTGATGTTTCTGGCGCAGGCCCACCCGCCTCGAGTGATGCTGGACATCGTGAAAGAGGCAAAGGCTCGCGGACTTATGTAGAGCCGGCGTGCGCTACTTGGGCAGGGCCACTGGCTTTTCAGCGCGTCCAGACTTACCTGTACTAAAGCCTTCGACCACAGGACGCCGACCTGAAGACCCAACACAGCGCAGCCCTATGCCGCCCTCGCAATGTCCAGACGATAGATTCGCGATATATCCACCGGAGATGAGTCCAAAAATGAAACCGCCGATTCCCGTATTGACGCGGAAATACGAGGATTTACTTTGATGCTCGCGCTATTGTTGCGCAGCAAGTACATCATGCCCTCGGCGTATGCCTGCCTGCTGTTGATGGCGGGCGGATGTGTACAAGCCAATCAAAGAGATCAAGCTGTGCCGGTTTCCGGCGGCTCTGCGTCTGTTGCTCTGAAGCTCGCTCCCGGAGACCTCCGTATAGATCAACGCGATCTTGAAGCCATCAAGCAAGAACTGGTAGCCATGCTGCAACGCAGTGTGCCGAAAGCGGACTACGCTATTCTGGCAGAAGAGACGCGGCAGTCGGCATGCTTTATCGGGCCGGATCATGAGGTTCACATCGGCCTATGGAAACTGCAGGTGCGTACTGGAGAGCCAGTCTTAGTGCGGCAAAAGCAGCCACGCGCGCCCATCATGTTCTCGCAGATCGCACACCTGACAATGAAGGACGGCCGCTGGAGCGTGCGTTCATTGGCCGTTGAAGAGATACGCGCGCGTTGAATTGGATGCGGCGTGATGGATCAGTTCGCAGCAATATCATAACTCCGCCGCATTGCAGACCAGCAGAGTACGCCCGCCAAACTGATCGAGCACGCAGAACAGTTCTGACAATGGCGTTCAGGTGCCTTCGTCTGGTACAACGCGGCACGGCGTTGCGGAGCAACGCTGGCCCGAACTACTGGACTTACACAATGCGATTCAAACCATCTCACTTGGCTCCCCTTCTTCTGCTGGGCGTTGCTGCGCCGGCTTTTGCCCAGACGACCATCTGCAAGATCGAGGGTGATTCGATTGGCCCCGATATGATCTCCTGGGATACCAAGACGCAGCGGGCGCAAGTGAAGCTGCTGGGCGAGGACTTGCAGGGGAAGATGACCTGGAAGCGGAAGCACGATGATCTTGGCGACAAGGTCAACTTGAGCTTTACGCCTGCTGATCCGCTGTTTGGGGATGAGTATGAGTTTGTGGTGTTCCCTACCGAGAGTGGGCATCGGGTGATGGGGGTTGGGTACAAGTACTACAACGGAGTTAAGTATTTGAATATCAGCCAGGGGAACTATGTGGCTGTTTGTAGTTCGTTGTAGGTCTGAAGCTGATTGCTTGGTTTTGTGGGAGCTGCGTTAGCTGCGAAGCTTGGGATGTTTGATCTGCTCGATTGCTGCGAAGAGCACCCCTCCCCGGCCCTCCCCTGCGCTTTGCGCAAGGGAGGGGATTGGAGCTGGCTTCGCTTTTCGCTGCTGCTTTGCTGGTTGGCTCTTTTTTGTGGGAGCTGCGAAGCTGGGAGTGCTTGGGGAGTTGGCTCGTTGCGAAGTGCACCCCTCCCCAGCCCTCCCCTGCGCTACGCGCAAGGGAGGGGGTTGAGCTGGCTTCGCTTGCTTCTTCTGCTTGCTTGTTTGCGCTTGATTGCTGCGTTAGCACAGCATGGTTACGGAATGGCTAAGGCTGTATGCCTTCCATCGAACGTGATGCATTGCTGCCAGCATTCGCATCCTCTCGGTTATGCTACGGCACCATTTCCGGCAAGGACGTACCGTGACCATTGGCGAATACACGCAGGTTTATCGTGGCAAGAAAGTCGTTGACTTCAAGATGGGTGGCTCAGCCGTAGCCGGCGATGTCGCTTACCGCTTGATGCAGGAATACGACAGCGACGAGAGCCAGGGGGAACTGCTGGCCAACTTCTTCGAGCAGGTTGATCCGAAGTCGATTGAAGTGCTAGTCATCGGTGCATGGGATGAGGCTTCCAGTGATGGCCCGCAGGGCCTGATCGATGGGCTGATTGCGCGCCGTGCCGAGCTGGGCAACCTGAAGGCGCTGTTCGTGGGCGACATGACCTACGAAGACTGCGAGATGTCGTGGATCAACCAGATCTCCTACAACCCCCTGCTGGAGGCCTTCCCGGGCCTGGAGTCGCTGCGTATCCGTGGCACCTCCGAACTTGAGCTTCAGCCCTTCACGCATACGTCGCTGCAGGAACTGGCGATCGAGAGCGGTGGCCTGCCGAACGAGATCGTCATCGCCATCGCCAACTCCACGCTGCCGGCGCTGCGCCATCTTGAGCTGTGGCTTGGCGATGACGGCTATGGCTTCGATGGCGATGTGGCGGTCTACCAGCGCCTGTTGTCGGCGATCGGGCCCGAGCGCCTGCAGTACCTGGGCCTGCGCAACGCCATGATCAGCGACGAGCTGGCGGTGTGGCTGGCCGGCGAACCGTGGTTGGGCACGCTGCAGACGCTGGACCTGTCGCTGGGCACCATCGGCGACGTCGGCGCGCAGGCGCTGTGCGAGAGCCCGAACCTGGGCAGCCTGCAGCGCATCGACCTGAGCCACCACTATATTTCCGAGGCCTGGCAGCAGAAGCTGCAGGCGCTGCCGTGCACCGTGGTGCTGGACGACCCGGAAGAAGAAGAAGAAGGCGACCGCTTCGTGGCGGTGTCCGAGTAAGGCGAAGATGGCCAATTGGCTGTTGATCGGCCCGCGCGGCAGCCGCCGTATCGGGTGGCTGCAACGTGCCCTGCACGATCAGGGCGCGCCTGCCGCGCATGTGTTCGATTACGAAACCCTGCTCGCCGAGCCTGCGCGCCTGCTTGAGGCACTCGCGCAGGCGCCCGGCGCCATCGTCAAACTGGAGTCACCCGGCGAAGCGCCTGCGCTGCATCAGGCCTTGGTGCTGCGCGGCTGGGAGTTGTCTGGCGCTAGCGGCGATGCGCCCTTGCCCGCCGCACATGGTGAGCTGGTACATCAACAGTTCTGGTATTCCGGCTTTGCCGATGTGCTGGCGTCGCTTCCAGCGGGGCCGCGTTACCTCAATGCACCGGCCGATCTGGCCTGCATGTCGGACAAGCTCCGCTGCCAACACCTGCTAGCCGATGCAGGCGTGGCGGTGCCGCCCTTGTTCGGGGCGATCAGCGGCTACGAGGATCTATGCGCGCGGCTGCGCGATGCGGCCTGCGAGCGTGTCTTCATCAAGGCCCGCTACGGTTCGTCCGGCGCGGGCGTGCTGGCTTACGCGCGCAACCGCGATGGACGCGAGGTGGCCTATGGTTCTGCGGAACTGGTCGAACAGGACGGCCGCTGGCGGGTGTTCAATTCGCTGCGGCAGCGTCGGTACGACCGGCACCGCGATATCGCACGATTGGTCGACCTGCTGGCCGAGCAAGGCGCCTACATCGAACGCTGGATTCCCAAGCCCACCGTGCCGGGTAGTGATGCCCGCCGCTATGACGTGCGCGTGGTCGCACTCGATGGCCAGCCACGGCAGCGGGTGGCGCGGATGAGCGCGGGCGCGCTGACCAACCTGCACCTGGGCAATGCGCGCACGCAACTGGAAGCACTGCTGGATGCCGACGCCATCAGCCATCTGCAAGCCGCCACGGCAAACGCCGCGGCTGCATTCCCTGCCAGCCGCATGATCGGCTTCGACCTGATCGTGCGCGGCACGCGCAGCTGGGTGCTGGAAGCCAATGGCTTCGGCGACCTGCTGCTGGACCTGCGCCATGACGGGCGCACCACCTATGAAGACCAGGCGCTGTTGGTGCCTGCGCGTTCCGCCATCAACGAGTACGCCCATGCTTGAGACCCGCTTGCCCGACATGCACCGCATCGTCGGCAGCCATGACGTGGTGATGATCACCCTGGACGCCCTGCGCTTCGATGCGGCCCAGCGCTGCTTCGAGCGCGGCGAGCTGCCGGTGCTTGCGCCGCACCTGCCGGCCGATGGCTGGGAGCTGCGGCATACGCCGGGTAGCTTCACCTATGCGGCGCACTCGGCGTTCTTTGCCGGATTCCTGCCGACGCCTGCGCGACCGGGCCCGCATCCGCGCCTGTTCGCGCTGGAGTTTGAAGGCAGCGAGACCATCGTGCCGGAGACCTTCGTGTTCTCCGGCCGTGCCGATATCGTCGGCGGCTTCCGTGACCAGGGCTACCGTACCGTCTGCATTGGCGGCGTCGGCTTCTTCAACCGCCGCAATGCGCTGGGCTCGCAACTGCCCGGCCTGTTCGAGGAAAGCCACTGGCAGCCCGAGCTCGGCGTGACCGCGGTCGACTCCACCGCGCGCCAGGTAGCACTGGCCTGCGAGCGCCTGCAGACAGCGGGCGACCAGCGCTGCTTCCTCTTCATCAATGTCTCGGCCATCCATCAGCCGAACCGGCATTACCTGCCCGGCTGCGACGCGGATGGACTGGACAGCAACTGCGCCGCACTGCGCTACGTTGATGGCGAATTGGCGGCGTTGTTCGCTGCCTTGCGTGCGCGTGGGCCGGCCTTCGTGATCATCTGTTCCGACCATGGCACCGCTTACGGCGAGGATGGCTTCCACGGCCACCGCCTCGCCCACGAGACGGTGATGAACGTCCCCTATGCGCATTTTGTGTTGAGCCCATGACCGCCCATCGTTTGTCAGAGCTGCTGCGGCTCGAACCCTACCAGGCCTATTCGTACTCCTATCCGCACAAGTCCGCGTACCGGCCGATCACCCAACCGCCGCTGCTTGCCGATGCCTGGGCGAGCGAGCCGCGTGATGCATTGTTCCTGTACCTGCACGTGCCGTTCTGCAGCTACCGTTGCGGCTTCTGCAATCTGTTCGCAATGGCGCGGCCGGCGCCGGCGCAGGTGGAAGCCTATCTGGCGCAGATGGAGAAGCAGTTGCGGGTAACCGCCGACGCCTTGGGCGAGCACCGCTTCGTGCGCTTCGCGCTGGGCGGCGGCACGCCTACCTATCTGGATGCGCCGCAGCTGCAGCGGCTGTTTGATTTCGTGCAGCGCCACGCCAACATCGACCTGCATTCGATTCCTGCTGGCATCGAGGTGTCGCCGGAAACCGTGGACGCGGCGAAGATGAAAATCTGCCGCGACGCCGGCATCGACCGCGTCAGCATGGGCATCCAAAGCTTCAGTGATGCGGAAGTGCGCTCGCTGGTGCGTCCGCAGCAACGCGCGGTGGTCGAGGAAGCCATCGCACAGATGCGTGCGGCGGGCATTCCAACACTCAACCTGGACCTGATCTACGGCATCGCCGGGCAGACCGTGGCCAGCTTCCTCACTTCCATCGACAGCGCCCTCGCCTTCCAGCCGGAAGAGCTCTACCTCTACCCGCTGTACGTGCGCCCGCACACAGGGCTGGACCGCATCGGTGCGAAGGAAGGCAGCAAGCGCTCTTTCGTCATTCATCCAGAATCGGTGGACAACCGTCTGGCCCTGTATGAAGCCGGCCGCGAGCGTCTGCTTGCCGCGGGCTATGAGCAGGTATCGATGCGCATGTTCCGAGCGGCGAACGCACCGGATTCCGGCGGGCCGGCGTACTGCTGCCAGAGCGACGGCATGGTCGGCATCGGCTGTGGCGCCCGCTCGTATACCAGCGGCCTGCACTACTCCAGCGAGTACGGCGTCAGCCGACGCTCGGTGGCGGATATTCTTGCGCACTATCTGGAGCGCGATGAGGCCTCCTTCGCCCACATCGATTACGGCGTGCGGCTGGATGAGGACGAGCGCCGTCGTCGCTTCGTCATCCAGTCACTGCTGGCGCAGCCGGGGTTGGATCTTGCGCAATACCGCGAGCGCTTTGGCACGGAGTGCTTCGACGACCTGCCGCAGCTGGATGAGTTGTTCGAGCAAGGACTGGCCACGCGCGAGAATGCGCTGGTCGCGTTGAATGACACCGGGCTTGCCCGTGCCGACACCATCGGCCCGTGGCTGATCTCGACCGGCGTGGCCGAGCGCATGCGCGACTACCAATTGGATTGAGCCGCGCATGCATCTTTCCATCCTCTATCGCGGGCGGCTGAGCAGTTGCAACTACGACTGCCCGTACTGCCCCTTCGCCAAGACCTACGACACCCGCGCCGCCCTGCGCCGCGACGCCGAGGACCTTGCACGCTTCATCGACTGGGCGGAGCGGCAGACGATGGAGTTGTCGGTGCTGTTCACGCCGTGGGGCGAGGGATTGGTACGCCGTCACTACCGCGATGCGATGGTGCAGCTGAGTCACATGCCGCACGTCCGCCGCGTGGTGATACAGACCAACCTGTGCATCGGCACGCGCTGGCTGGACGAGGTCAAGCTCGACAGCTTCGCGCTATGGTGCACCTACCATCCCGGGCAGGTAACACGCGCCGCTTTCCTGGCCCGCTGCAATGAACTGGCCAGGCGCGGCGTGCGTTACACCGTTGGCATGGTGGCGATGCGTGAGCATCTGGAGGAGATCCAGCTGCTGCGTGAGGAGCTGCCAGACAACGTGCCGATGTGGATCAACGCCTACGACGAGCGCCCTGCCGGTTACTACAGCGATGCGGAGATCCAGCAGCTGCAACGCGTGGACCCGCATTTCCTGTTCAACCTCGAACCCTCGGCAAGCCTGGGCGCACCCTGCTTCACCGGCGAGAACGTGGTGTCGGTGGATGGCGACGGCAACGTCAAACGCTGTCACTTCGTCGCCGAGCCGTTGGGCAATCTATACGACGGCAGCTTTGCGGCCCAGCTTCGTCCGCGCAGCTGCCCGAACCAGCGTTGCGATTGCTATATCGGCTATGCGCACCGCAAGGACCTGCCGTTCCAGCGGGACTATCCGGCGGGGGTGCTGGAGCGATTCAGGCCCTCCCGAGCACTCAAGTTTTGACCTCAAACCTAGACTGAGAACGCATAAATGAAAAAACAGTTGATCGCACTCCGCGGCATTAGCAATTCTGGCAAAAGCACCACGTTGCAAATTTTGTATAAATTGCTTGCGGCTGACTCCAGCACAAAGCCAATGAGTTTTGAGATGCTCGGCTACCAGTTGGACTTCCGCGCGATCGTCGCCGTTGGTGGCCGCAAGGTTGGCATCGTAAATAGGGGAGATGTTCCAGGCCCGCTCAAAGAATTCATCGAGGAGCTAATTGCCCAGGGCTGCACGATCATCGTTTGTGCCGCTCGTACAAAGGGGGATGTCGAGGCAGTGCTGAACTCATTCAGTCCAAAATTCAAGTTGGTCGAAGTACCCAAGGACAAATCCATAGCTGACGGCGGGGATATCTTGATGCTTGCAAATCAAGGCGCTGCTCACGAACTTGCCGCAAAGGTCTATTCGGCTGTTGCCGAACAACGTACTGGCATGGCGCTCACTGAGTAACCGCTAGCTGTTGTTTCAAAAGAAAGCGACCGCGCACGTATGTTCGTGGTCGCTTTCTAAGTTTTGTGATGAACTTGATTTAAGGACGCAACAACACCTTGCCCTTGCGTCCGGGCAGCAGGCTCGCCGTCACCGCTTCTGCAACATCATTCAGCCCGTAGATCGCCTGCACCGGAAGTTCCAGTTCGCCACTCAGCACGCGCTGCAGCAGCTCGCCTACCAGTCGACGCTTGTTCTCAACCGACATCTGCTGGCTGACCTTGCTGCCCCAGAAGCCCTTCACCGTAGCCTGTTTGAAGATAAGGTCGCCGGAGGGAATCTGCATGGCTTCGCCGGCCATGGTGCCAAACGAAACCAACGTGCCGTTGTCTCCGAGCAGTGACACCAGATCTGCGCTGGCCTGGCCACCGATGGAATCGACTGCGGCGTGTGCCAGCGTGTCGCCAAGCAATGCCTGTGCGCGCGACTTCCAATCCGGCTGGGTGGTGGACAGCACGTTATCGATGCCCAGTGCCTTCAGTTCATCGACACCTGCATCACGACGCACGAGTCCGAGCACGTGCACACCGCGTGCGCCGGCAAGCATGGCCAGGGTCTTGCCGACGGCGCCGTTTGCGGTGTTCTGCACGATCCATTGGCCAGGTTCGGCCTGCAGGAATTCAAGCAGCATCAATGCGCTCAGCGGCATGGCGATCAGCTGTGCTGCGGCTTCATCGGCGATGCCGTCGGGCACCGGAAGGACCATGCGTGCGGGGGCGATGAAGTATTCGGCCCAGGTGCCGTGTACCGAAGCGGCCATTACGCGCTGGCCGATGGTGATGCCCTGCACACCTTCACCCAGTGCTTCAACGATGCCTACCGCTTCACTGCCACCGATGGCCGGCAGCGTGGGCTTGTAGCCGTACTTGCCGCGCACGGTCCACAGGTCATGGTTGTGGATGGGCGCGAGCAGGGTTTTTATCCGCACTTCGCCGGGGCCGGGCTGCGGGATGGGGCTGTCGCCCAAGGCCAGCACGTCGGCCGGTTCACCAAACGTGGTGTGGATGGCGCTGCGCATGTGTGTCTCCTGTTGCGAGGGGGGAGCCGTGGTCACAGCTCTGGCATCGGCTTTGTTTTTGTGGGAGCGGCATAAGCCGCGATGCGCGCGCGTCTTCAGATGACACGGATGCCGTTCGCCTAAACAGCGTCGACTTCGCGGCTCACGCCGCTCCCACAAGTACTTGTCAGCGCTATGCACTGACTTGGCGTTGATTCGTGAATCAGGCGACGGTTACGTGCAGCCGAACATCCACATTGCCGCGCGTGGCGTTGGAGTACGGACAGATCTTGTGCGCGGCTTCAACCAGACGCTGGGCATCGGCTTGTTCCAGGCCCTTCACTTCAACGTGCAGGTCGATGTCCAGTGCGTAGCCGCCTTCGGCGGTCTGGCCGATGCCTACTTCCACCGAGGTGGCGGTGCCAGCGGGCTGCAGCTGCAGCTGCTTTGCAGCTACCGGCAAGGCGTTGTCGAAGCAGGCGGCGTAGCCGAGGGCGAACAGCTGCTCGGGGTTTGCGCCTGCCTTGTTGGAACCCGGCAGGGCCAGATCGAGGGCGAGGCTGCCGTCGTCCAGTGCGGTGCGGCCGGCGCGGCCACCGGTGGCGGTGGCGCGGGTTTTGTAGAAGATCTTCATTGCCGATTCCTTGTAAGGGTGCGTTGGGTACGTCGGTTGAAAGCAGATGTGGAGCCGTTTGTTGACTGCGTGTTTCCCGGGTGCGCTTCGCTTACCCGGGCTACGCGGCTCAGGCCAGTTGTGCGAGCAATGCCTTGGCTACCGCTTCGGAGCTGGCCGGGTTCTGGCCGGTGACGAGGTGGCCGTCGCTCAGTACGTAGGGCGCCCAGTCCGGGCCCTTGCTGTAGTTGCCGCCCAAGCGGGTGAACTCGTCTTCGATCAGGAAGGGCACCACCGCGCTCAGGCCGACGGCGTCTTCTTCGCTATTGGAGAAACCGGTGACCTTGCGGCCAGCCACCAGCGGCTTGCCGTCGGCAGCGCGTGCGGCGATCAGCGCGCCGGGGGCATGGCAGACCAGACCCAGCGGCTTGTTGGCGCGGTCGAAGGTTTCGATCAGGGCAATCGAGTCGGCATCGCGGGCCAGGTCCCACAGCGGGCCGTGGCCACCGGGATAGAACACCGCGTCGAACGTGCTGGCATCGATCTGCTTCAGCGGCAGCGTGGTGGCCAGCTGCTGCTGGGCGTCACGGTCGCTGCGGAAGCGGTCGGTGGCGGGAGTCTGTGCATCGGGCTCATCGCTGCGCGGGTCCAGCGGCGGTTGCCCGCCGGCCGGCGATGCGAGGGTGATGGTGGCGCCGGCATCCTTGAATACGTAGTACGGGGCGGCGAATTCCTCCAGCCAGAAGCCGGTCTTGTGGCCGGTGTCGCCGAGCTGGTCGTGCGAGGTGAGTACGAACAGAACATTCATGGCAGTGCCTTCAATGGGTGGGGGTGGAAGGTGCGACGGCGTTGCCGCACAACAGCAGGTGTTCGGTGGCTTCGCGGGCCTGTAGCAGCGGCAGGCGGTCCTGGCTGAGCTTGGACAGCAGGGCCGCACCCAACCACATCTGGTACAGCACGCGGGCGACATCCAGTGCGGGCTTGCCGTTCGGCAGCGAGCCGTCAGCGCGGCCTTCTTCGACCAGCGCGGCGATGCGTTGCAACAGGCACTGCACGCCTTGGTCGAGCACGCGGCGCATGTCCTCGGAAAGGTCGGATACCTCGGCGGCCAGCTTCACCACCAGGCACTCCTCGGCCCAACCCTGCGCCGGATCGGCCGGGTCACGCGCCCAGGCGTCCCAGTAGCGCATCAGCCGCTCGCGACCATTGCCGGGTTCGGCCAGCAGTTGTTCGAGCTTGCAACCGTAGCCGTCTACGTACTGTTGCAGCAGCTCGCAGCCGAACACTTCCTTTGACGCGAAGTAGTGATAGAACGAGCCCTTGGGCACGGCGCAGGCCTTGAGGATTTCCTGCAGGCCGAGGGCGGCGAAGCCCTTCTGCAGGACCAGCCGATAACCGGTATCCAGGATGTGCTGGCGGGTGGCTTGGGCTTTTGGGGAGAGGTTCATGGGGATGGAGCTTACGCCGAATAGACCGGTCGTCTATTAACCAACGATTACTGGCAGACGGTGGACAGTCGCCGAGCACAGATCGGACACGGGGCCCTTGCCGCCCTTCTCCCGCTGGCGGGATTAAGAACAGGCGTTTACGGACCGTAGGCACGTGACTGTTCGTACGCCCCGCGTGCTACGCGGGGCCGGGGCGCGGAGCGAGGTGCCCCGGAGGGGCGGATGAGGGGAGCTTTGGATTTGGCTTCATCGCTTAAAGCCGGGCGCGGATGGTTTACCCGCAAATCAAAGATGACTACTTCGCTCTGCCCTCACCCCAACCCCTCTCCCGCGGGCGGGAGAGGGGCTCTTGTCGTCGCGGGTATTGGGGAAGGCCCAACTTCGCTCATTTCCTCGCAAGTGCCGCGCATCGCGCAGGTGCGGCACTCTTGGCCAGGCTGCTGCAACTGCCCACAAGGCTTACCAAGAGGGCGCTGAAGCACCACACCGCAGGCGGTCCCAGCAAAGCCCCAAATTTCAAACAAACGATTAAAACACAGCTAATTTCGCCGAACTGGACAGCATTCCCCGCTTCCCTCACACTGCCGCCCTTCCCCGCCGACCCTTGGCACATGGCAAAACTGCTGGTCCTTCACGGCCCCAACCTCAACCTGCTGGGCACCCGCG
Source organism: Stenotrophomonas sp. STEN023 (assembly GCF_056760135.1). Taxonomy (NCBI): domain Bacteria; kingdom Pseudomonadati; phylum Pseudomonadota; class Gammaproteobacteria; order Lysobacterales; family Lysobacteraceae; genus Stenotrophomonas; species Stenotrophomonas sp. STEN023. The sequence goes on from NZ_JBRREF010000014.1 coordinate 76,600, forward strand.
AGCCCGACGTCTATGGCCACACCACGCTGGCCCAGATCGACGCTGCGCTGGCTGCACAGGCACAGGCGCAGGGGCACCAGAGCGAACACCTGCAGTCCAACGCCGAGCATGTGCTGGTGGACCGGGTGCAGGCTGCGCGTGCCGATGGAACCGCTTTCATCCTGATCAACCCCGCCGCCTTCACCCATACCTCGGTGGCCCTGCGCGATGCGCTGGCCGCGGTGGCGATTCCGTTCATCGAGATCCACCTGTCCAACCCGCATGCGCGCGAGCCCTTCCGCCAGCACAGCTATCTGAGCGACAAGGCCGTGGGCGTGATCTGCGGCTTTGGCGCCGACAGCTACCGCTATGCGATGGACGCCGCCCTGGCGCGCGTGGGAGCGGCTGCGTGAACACGCTGCCGCGGTTGCTGACGGGTATGGCCGTGGTGTGCCTGCCGCTGGCGGCTGCGCATGCGCAGAACCTGGATCGCGCCGCCGAAGGCATCGACTGCGCAAATGTGACCAGCACGATGGAGAGCGACCTGTGCGCGTCCGATCGTGCCACCGACGCTGATACGGTCTTGAACACCACGTACAAGCTGGCCCGCCGCCAGCTGCAGCAGCAGGCCGCCGATGGCAGCTGCACGCATTGCGGCGCCGCCGAGCAGCAGTTGATCGAGGCACAGCGTGCCTGGATCCAGCTGCGTGACAAGGACTGCGACGCGGTCTACGCGTTCCACGCTGATGGCACCTCGCGCAATGGCGCGCAGATGCACTGTCTCACCACCCACGCGCAGGACCGTACCCGGCAGCTGCGCGATTTCTACGAACTTTGACCCGGGCGCACCGCGCCTACTCCTTACTGACTTACTGCAACCAAAGAGGCCCTCATGGATCTGCGCAAAATCAAGAAGCTCATCGACCTGCTGGAAGAGTCGAACCTGGCTGAAATCGAGATCAAGGAAGGCGAAGAGTCCGTACGCCTGTCGCGCAACCCGGTTGGCGGCTACGTCGCTGCGCCGGCACCGGTGTATGCCGCTGCCCCGGCTGCCGCCGCCCCGGCCATGCCGATGAGCGGCCCGACCGAAGCCTCCACCGGCGGCACCGCCAAGCCGGGCAACGCCCTGCCGGAAGGCCACGTGCAGCGCGCGCCGATGGTCGGCACCTTCTATTCCTCGTCCTCGCCGGACAAGCCTGCCTTCGTCAGCGTTGGCCAGACCGTCAAGGCCGGTGAAACCCTGGCCATCATCGAAGCGATGAAGATGTTCAACCCGATCGAGGCCGAAGTGTCCGGCACCGTGGTGGCCATCCTCGGCGAGAACGGCAGCCCGGTTGAATTCGACCAGCCGCTGTTCGTGATTGCCTGAGGCGCCGGCCATGCTGGATAAAGTCGTCATCGCCAACCGGGGTGAAATCGCGCTGCGCATCCTGCGCGCGTGCCACACCCTCGGCATCCGCACGGTCGCGGTGCACTCCACCGTTGACCGCAATCTCAAGCACGTGGCCATGGCCGACGAGTCGGTCTGTATTGGCCCGGCACCGTCGTCGGAAAGCTACCTCAACATCCCGGCGCTGATCGCCGCGGCCGAGGTCACCGACGCGCAGGCCATCCACCCGGGTTACGGCTTCCTGTCCGAGAACGCCGACTTCGCCGAGCGCGTTGAGCAGTCCGGTTTCATCTTCATCGGCCCGCGTGCGGAAACCATCCGCCTGATGGGCGACAAGGTGGAAGCCATCCGCGCGATGAAGGCCGCCGGCGTGCCGTGCGTGCCCGGCTCAGGCGGCCCACTGGGCGAAGACATCGTCGCCAACACCAAGATCGCCCGTGAGATCGGCTACCCGGTCATCATCAAGGCCTCCGGTGGCGGTGGCGGCCGCGGCATGCGCGTGGTGCATGCCGAAGGCGCGTTGAAGGCCTCCATCGAGACCACCAAGTCCGAAGCCAAGGCGGCGTTCGGCAATGGTGAGGTCTACATGGAGAAGTACCTGGAAAATCCGCGTCACGTGGAAATCCAGGTGCTGGCCGACGGCCAGGGCAACGCCATCCACCTGGGTGAGCGCGACTGCTCGATGCAGCGCCGCCACCAGAAGGTGGTGGAAGAGGCACCGGCACCGGGCATCACCTCCGAACTGCGCGAGCAGATCGGCAAGGTCTGCGTGGAAGCCTGCATCCGCATCGGTTACCGCGGCGCCGGCACCTTCGAGTTCCTGTTCGAAGACGGCAAGTTCTATTTCATCGAAATGAACACCCGCGTGCAGGTGGAGCATCCGGTGACCGAGATGGTGACCGGTATCGACCTGGTTGCCGAACAGCTGCGCATCGCCTCCGGCCAGAAGCTGACCATCAAGCAGAGCGACGTGGTGCTGCACGGCCACGCGATCGAATGCCGCATCAACGCCGAGGACGCGGAAACCTTCATTCCCAGCCCCGGCCTGATCACCGGCTTCTATCCGCCGGGTGGCCCGGGTGTGCGCGTTGATACGCACATCTACGCTGGCTACAAGGTGCCGCCGAACTACGACTCGATGATCGGCAAGCTGATCGTGCACGGCCCGGACCGCGAAACCGCCATTGCCCGCATGCGGGTGGCGCTGAGCGAGATGGTGGTGGACGGCATCAAGACCAACGTCGCGTTGCAGCAGCGCATCATGCGCGACCAGGGCTTCCAGGCCGGTGGACAGAACATCCACTACCTGGAAAAGCGTCTGGCCGAACGCAAGACCCGCTCGATCGCGTTGACCTGATCGGCGGCGGCACCGGTAGTGCCGAGCCATGCTCGGCAGAGGCTTTACCGGTAATGCCCCAGCCCTCACCCCACCCCCTCTCCCGTAAACGGGAGAGGGACTCGGCCGGGGGGGCGGGGGGGGGGGGGGGAGGGCAAAAACCCACCCACAAAAACGGGGCGCACCCCCCGAGGTTGTTGTGGGGGCACAC
>NZ_JBRREF010000015.1:0-76223 GCF_056760135.1 Stenotrophomonas sp. STEN023
GGTCCCGGCCCGGGGGGTTGGGTCGGCGGCGCGCCGGGGGGCCGCCGTGCGCCGCCCCCCGCCCCCCCCGCGCCCACGCCCCCCCACTACATTGATGCTGTGTCGGGAAAGCCCCGTGCTGAGCACAACTCGACACTACCTGCTCCCTCCCTTTGGCGTAGCCAAGGGGAGGGCTGGGGAGGGGTAGCTTCTAAAGCTTGAAAGTCCTGAAGCCTCAGAACGACAAACCCTCGGCGCTGGCCTCGGCCGCCTCGATCGTGTTCTGCATCAGCGTGGCCACCGTCATCGGGCCAACGCCGCCCGGCACCGGGGTGATCCAGCTGGCCCGCTGCGCAGCCGCTTCAAAGCCGACATCGCCGACCAGGCGACCATCGTCCAGGCGGTTGATGCCAACGTCGATCACCACCGCACCCGGCTTCACCCATTCACCCGGGATCAGCTGCGGAATGCCCACCGCGACGACCAGGATGTCGGCGTTGCGCACGGCCTGTTCCAGCACGTCCTTGGGGGTGAACTTGTGGCAGCTGGTCACCGTGCAACCGGCGATCAACAGCTCCAACCCCATCGGCCGGCCGACATGATTGCTGACGCCGACGATGGTGGCATTGCGACCACGTACCGGTTGGTCGGTATGACCGAGCAACGTGGTGATGCCACGCGGGGTGCAGGGGCGCAGGCCGAACTCGCGCAGCACCAGATGACCCACGTTCTGCGGGTGGAACCCATCAACGTCCTTGCGCGGGTCGATGCGCTGGATCAGGCGGTTGGCATCGGGAATGCCCGGCAGCGGCAGCTGGATCAGGATGCCGTGGATCTTCGGATCAGCGTTGAGCTGATCGATCAGCTCCAGCAACTGCGCCTCGCTGGTGCCTTCCGGCAGGTCGTAGTCAAACGCCTCGATGCCGACCTTCTCGGCAGCACGGCGCTTGTTGCGCACGTACACCGAAGACGCCGGGTCGCCGCCCACCAGCACCACCGCCAGACCAGGCCGGGTACCGCCCGCGGCGAGCCGCGCGTCGACGCGCACCTTCAAATCGTCGAGCAGTTCCTCGGCGATGCGACGGCCGTCAAGGATGCGGGAGGTATGGGTGGAGGCGTCGGCGAGGACAGTCATGGGGCATGGCGGTGAACACGGGGGCGGCTATTGTCCCTGATTCCGGCCAAGGCCACACCTTGTCATGGCCCCGCCGCCCCGCCTGAATCGGCAGCGGCCGCCTCCCCTGCCCCGGCAATGGCGTCGGGATTGAGCGGACGCGACTCACGCCGCGGCGGGGTGAAGGGCGTCGGTGTCGGCGCTCCAGGCGTATTGCGGTACATCAGCCCGGTGTCGGCCTGCAGCCCGCCGCCGGCCATCTCCAGCTCGAAGCGTTCGGCATCGCGCCGACGGATCTCGCGCGCAACCACGTCAGCCTCATCTTCATCCACGCCCAGCTGCAGCAATGCTGCACGACCGAACTCCACCGCTGATTCGAAGGTCTCGCGGATCTGGAAATCCACCCCGGCATGTATCAGCGACAGCGAATGCTCGCGGTCGAATGAGCGCACCAGCAGCTTTGCCAGCGGGAACTCATGCCGCACCAATTCGACGATGCGATCCGCTGCAGCACGATCATCAACGCAGACCGCAATCGCGCGTGCGGTTTCCGCGCCGGAGGCGCGCAGCACATCCAGGCGCGTGCCATCGCCGTAATAGATCTTGAAGCCGAATCGGGTAGCGCTGCGGATCATGTCGATATCGTTGTCGATGATGGTCACGTCCACATCGCGCGCCAGCAGCGATTGGCTGGACACCTGACCAAAGCGCCCGAAGCCGATCACCAACACGCTGCCGGTGAGCCCATCGGCTGCATCCACGCCATCGGTGGAAACCTGCCCCTCCTTCACCAGCAGCCGGTACACCAGCATGCACAGCGGCGTCAGCGCCATCGACAGCACCACAACCGCGGTGAGATTCGCATTGACCTTGGCATCGATCACACCTGTGGTCGCAGCGGCTGCAAACAACACGAAGGCGAACTCACCGCCCTGCGCCATCAGCACGCCGCGGTCCAAAGCCTGGCGATGATCACTGCCCATCACCCGCGCCACGCCATAAATGCAGATCGCCTTGGCCAACATCATTGCCGGCACCAGCAGCGCGATCACCTTCCAATTGGCCGCCACCACCGAAAGATCCAGCGCCATGCCCACGCTGAGGAAGAACAGGCCAAGCAGGATGCCGCGGAACGGCTCGATGTCAGCTTCGATTTGATGGCGGAAGGTGGATTCGGACAACAGCACACCGGCGAGGAAGGCGCCCATCGCCATCGACAGCCCGCCCAGCTGCATCAGCAAGGCCGCACCCAACACCACCAGCAACGCCGCCGCCGTCATCACCTCTCGCGCCTTGGCCGCAGCGAGGATGCGGAACAAAGGATTGAGCAGGTAGCGCCCGACCAGCACAAGGCCAACGATGGCGCCCGCACCGATGGCGATGCTCGTCCAACGCGAGCCTTCATGCGCACCGATCTGCGCCGGCGCCATCCACGCCACTACGGCCAGCAACGGCACGATCAACAGGTCTTCAAACAACAGGATGGAGACAATCTTCTGCCCGGACGGCAAAGTCAGGTCGCCACGCTCGCCCAGCAGCTGCATCACCACTGCGGTCGAAGTCAGCACGAAACCGGCGGCGGCAATGAAGGCGATCTGCGGGCGGTAGCCAAACAGGATTGCGACGCCGGTAAGGACCACGGCACAGGTAACGATCTGCGCCGTGCCCAGGCCAAAGATTTCGCCGCGCAGGCTCCATAGGTGCGACGGCCGCATTTCCAGGCCGATCACGAACAGGAACATCACCACGCCCAGCTCGGCCACATGCAGGATGGCCTGCGGATCGGAGAACCAGCCGAAACCGAACGGGCCGATGGCCAAGCCGGCGACGAAGTAGCCCAGCACCGAGCCCAGCCCCAGCCGTCTGAACAGGGGAACAGCCACCACCGCAGCGCCAAGCAGGGCGACTACCTTTACCAGTTCCTGTGAGGATTCCGCCGCCATGCCTTGCCACCTTGTAATCGTGTAGCCGCACGATAAAGCAAAAAACCCACAGAACTGCCCATTCCCCGCGCTTTTTCAATTCAAGGCGAATGCGAACAGAACGCTGCGTAATCGATATATCCGGGGAATGGAACGCCGGGCGCGCACAACGGGCAGGCCGGATCGGCATGCACACGGGTCTCGCGGAAGCGCATCTGCAGAGCATCAAAACGCAGCAAACGCCCGGCCAATGGCTCGCCTATATCCAGCAACAGCTTCAACACCTCGGTCGCCTGCATCACCCCGGCCAACCCGGGCAGCACACCCAGCACGCCGGCCTCGGAACAGTTGGGCGCGAATTCAGGCGGCGGCGGTTCCGGGAACAGGCAGCGGTAGCACGGCGCCACACCGCGCTGACGACCCGCGTCAAACACACTGACCTGCCCATCGAAGCGCTCGATGGCAGCATAGACCAAGGGCTTGGCGTGCTTGATGCAGGCATCGTTGAGCAGGTAGCGCAGCGGGAAGTTGTCCGAGCCATCCAGCACCACATCCACATCCTGCAACAGGACATCGATGTTGGCCGAAGTGACACGCTCGGCGATCGCCTCGACCTCGATCTGCGGGTTCAGCGCCATCAGACGCTGGCGCGCAGAGTCCACCTTGGCTGTGCCCAAGGCAGCTTCGGTATGGATGATCTGCCGCTGCAGGTTGCTACGCTCGACCACGTCGTCATCGACAATCCGCAGCCTGCCGACCCCGGCTGCGGCGAGATAGAACGCTGCCGGGGCACCCAAGCCGCCTGCCCCCAGCACCAGTACTGTCGATTGCTGAAGCCGCCGCTGGCCGGTTTCGCCCACCTGCGGCAGCAGCAAGTGCCGTGAATAGCGGTCGTAGAAGTCGCGCTCGCCGGCATCCAGCATCGGCTGAACCAAGGGCAGACCTGCTGTCCGCCAGGCGACAGTGCCGCCGCTTACCGAAGACAGATTGGTGTAGCCGGCGTCCTGCAATGCGTGCGCGGCGTCGGCAGAGCGCTTGCCGCTCTGGCAGATCAGCAGGATCTCGCGCCCAGCTGACGGCAGGTGCTGCGCCGGGCTGGCGAGCAGCTCCGCCTTTGCAACGCCGATTGCACCTTCCGCCATGCCGCCTGCCCGCTCGTGCGCCTCACGCACATCGATCAGCAATGCGCCATCTGAGTGGCGGGCGCGGGCCTGTTCTGGGGTGAGTTCGCGGATGCTCATGATCGGATTATCAGCCAAACCAGGGCAGACGACAGAAATGGCTTTGGGCTTTGGGCTTTGGGCTTTGGGCTTTGGGCTTTGGGCCTTTAGAGCTCGTCAGTCCCGACCAAGGCGGGAAAACCCAGCGATTCCCTAGCCCGGATCTCAAAACCGACCAAAAACAAAAGCGGCCTGTCGGCCGCTTTTGTCTACATCACTCGGTACGCTTGAGCCGCGTCCCGGGCCTGAATCACTTCCTTCCCTTGACGTGCTTCATCAGGCGCCGCTTGGCCTTGACCTGGCGGTCCGTCAACACGTTCTTCTTGCCCTCGTACGGGTTGGCACCCTCTCGGAACAGGAAGGTCACCGGCGTACCCACCAGCTTGAAACGCTTGCGGAAGAAATTTTCCAGGTAACGCTTATACGAATCCGGCAGTTCCTTCAGGCGCGTACCGTGCACGATGAAGGTTGGCGGATTGCTGCCGCCCGGATGCACATAACGCAGCTTGGAAACGTGGCCACGGATGCTCGGCGGCGGATTGGCTTCATACGCCACTTCCAACGCCTTGTTGACTTCGGCGGTGCTGAACTCATGCGTCGCCGACGCATGCGCGCGGTGAATCGCCTTGAACAACTCGCGCAGGCCGGAACCATGCAGCGCGGAAATCCGCACGTTCTCGGCCCACGGCACGAAGCCCAGCTTCAGCGACAACAGGGTTTCAGCCTGCTGCTTGTCGTACTCGCTCAAGCCATCCCACTTGTTGATGGCAATAACCAAGGCACGACCGGCATCCAGCACTGCACCCAGCACGCTGGCGTCCTGATCGGTCACGCCTTCGTGGGCGTCCAGCATCAGCACCGCCACCTGGCATTGCTCGATCGAGCGCAGCGTCTTGACCACGCTGAACTTCTCGACCACTTCGTCCACGCGCGACTTGCGACGCAGGCCTGCGGTGTCGATCAAGCGATACAGCTCACCCTCGCGATCCAGATCCACTGCGATCGAATCGCGGGTGGTACCGGGCACTTCGGAGGCGATCATGCGCTCCTCGCCGAGGATGCGATTCACCAGCGTCGACTTGCCCACATTCGGGCGGCCAACGAAGGCAATGCGGATGCGATTCGGATCGTTGTCCAGGGTTTCGGCCGTGCCTTCTTCCGGCAGACGGCCGACAACCTCTTCGACCAGATCGTCGATGCCCTGCCGATGCGCGGCAGAGACGGTCAACATCTCGCTGAAGCCGTAACGGGAAAACTCCGAACGAACGGCATGTTCGTCCGTACCGTCGATCTTGTTGATCAACAGCAGGGTAGGCCGCGCAAGCTTGCGCAGCCAAGACAGGATCTCGTCATCCAGGGCCGACGTGCCATCACGCGCGTCAACAACAAATACGATCAGATCCGCCTCACCGGCGGCGGCTCGGGCTTGGCGCGCGGTGGCGCCAGCCAGCCCTTCCTCTTCACCGGCAATACCACCGGTATCGACGATCAGGAAGGGATTGTCCTCATCTAGACGGCAAACACCGTAGTTGCGATCGCGGGTAACACCCGGCTGGTCATGTACCAGCGCATCGCGCGTACGGGTCAACAGATTGAAAATGGTGGACTTACCGACGTTCGGTCGTCCAACCAGGGCGACCAAAGGCAGCATCGCTATGACTCCTTATTGGGCCAACCGGAATGCGGTCAGCTTTCCATCAACGTTCTGCACCAGCAGGATGCCGTCAGCAACGACCGGCTGCGCCAGCAGAGCATCACCACCGCTCTTCTCACGCGCCGCAAACTCGCCATCGCTCAACCGCAGCCAATGCAGATATCCCTTGTAGTCCCCCACCACGGCATAGTCACCCTGGATGGCGGCACCGGTCAGCGAGCGGCGCGCCAGCGCCTGCTGTGACCACATTGCCGAGCCGGAGGTTTTATCCAGCCCGTAAACCGAACCCTTGCCATCGGTGACCACGACATTGCCCGAGGACACTGCAACACCACCGCCACCGCCGTGGTCACGCGACCACATCGGACGACCGGTCGGGCCTTCAATGGCCATGGTTTCGTTCTTGAAGCTGGTCACGAACAGCGTGTTGCCTTCCAGCACCGGCGCGCCATCGATGTCGGCCATGCGCTCCAGTTCGGTACGGCCTTCCGGCGTACCCACCATTTGCTCCCACAGCGGACGACCGTCCTGCATCGACAGCGCAGCGACGGTGCCGTCGTCATTGCCGATGAACAGCACGCCCGGACCGGTAACGACCGGCGCATTGCCACGCACGGTCAGCGACGGCAGTTCCTGCGAATTGAACCAACGCTGTTCGCCGGTAGCTGCGTCCAGTGCGGTGGTGCGGCCATCGTTGCTGCGCACGAACACCAGACCCTGTGCCACGGCCGGAGCGGCGATCACTTCACCGGTGACCTTGGACTTCCACTTTTCGCTGCCATTGGCCGCGTCCAGTGCGATCACCTGCCCGTCCAGCGTGCCGATCACCACCAGGCCATCGCCAACACCGGGACCACCGGAAAGACGCAGCTTGGGCTTCTTCTTTTCCTTGGCCGGGCTGTACTCCCATACCTGCTTGCCAGTCTGCAGATCCAGCGCATGCACGCCGCCCTGCACTGCAGCGGCATACACGCGACCATCAGCCACCACCGGCGCCTGCCGCAGGCCGATACGGCCCTCGCCCTTGCCGACATTCGCCGACCAGATCTTGTCGACCTTGGCGCTGGCCTCGAACTTGGTCAGTTCAGCAGGCTCCAGCGCCTTCTTGGCCGCCGCATCCTTGCCCGCAAACCAACCCTTGACCGTGGAACAACCGGTCAATGCCACTGCCATCAAGGCAACGCCTGCAACATGCTTGAACTTCATCAATTCTTCTCCGCTGCAGGATCAGCCACGGTGCCGCCGGCGTCCATCAATTTGGTTTCCAGCAAGCGGCGCTGCGGTGCAGCCACGTCCAGCTTGGCCAGCGCTTGGGTGTACAGCTCACGAGCCTCATCGCGCTTGTTCTGCGCCATCAACGCATCGGCGCGGATTTCCAGACCCGCGCTGTCGTCAGCGGCGCCCAGCAAGGTCGCAGCTTCCGCCGGCTTGCCGGTCTCGATCAGCAGGCGCGCAATGCGCTGGTCGATCAAGGCCTTGAACTCACCCTCGGTCTTGAGCGCACGTAGGGTCTTGATCGCGTCATCGTACTTGCCCGCTTCGACCTGGGCCTTGGCCAGTTCCAGCGATGCCAGATCGGAATAGATGCTGGCTTTGCCACCACCCAGTGCCGCAACTTCCTTGGCCGCCTCGTCCAGATTCTTGGACTGCAGGCTGCGCGAGACGGCTTCGTAACGGATGTTGGCGTCGGCAAGCTTGCCGACCTGCTCTTTCTGCCACCACTGCCAGCCGGCAATAGCGCCAATACCGAGAACTACTCCGCCGATAATCCCGGCGCCATTCTTGCGCAGCCACGTGCGGACACGTTCGCTTTGTTCGTGCTCGTCGAGCAGGTCGTCAATCGCCATGCGTACTCTCGCTCACCCTGGCGGGGAGCCTTGTTGTTTTGTTCGACGCCTGGTTTCAGTGTGAAACCGGCGCCACGGAGCCGTCAGAGGATACCGTAAAGCGGGCCACATTGCCGCGCTTGTAGGGTGTCAGGTCGACGTTACCCGCCGCCTGCTGAACCTCGACCTCGGCGGCATTACCCAGCACCATCCGCCCCACCTGACCAGCAGCGAAGCTGCGGCTCTCGCCCGCACGTATCAGGGCCTTTTCGACCGTGGCACCATCCGGCGCGGAGATTTCCACCCAGCTGTCACCCTTGAAATTCAGGGTCAGCGTTGACGGCGTGGCAGCCGCCGGACGCGCCAGCGGTGCCATCGAAGCGATATACGGACCAGTGTCGGCCGGCTGCACCGGCGCTGCAGCAGGCGCCTGAACAGGCGGCACCAACTGCCCGGCAGCCTCCGTCGCTGGCACCACGTCGAGCGAGGCCGTGCTTGGCGGAGCACTGTTGGAGTTGCCGCTGATCACGTACCAGACCGGTACCGCCAGCACTGCCGTGATCACCACGTAGACCGCCCGGCGACCGATATTTTCGGCCGCGCGCTTCAGCCGCGGGGTATGGGTGTGACTGACCAGCTTCGGCGGCTCGACCGGCGCGATCCGCGCCTGTTCCAGCAGCCCACCCAGATCAACCTTCAACAAGCGCGCATAACTGCGTAGCTGGCCACGCACAAAAACCGGCGCCCCCAGACGCGACCATTGCTCGCCTTCCAGTGCCGACACTACCTGCACTGGCATATGCAACTGACCAGCAACCTGATCCAGCGACAGCCCGGCGGCCTCACGCGCCTTGCGCAGCTGCTCACCGCACCCCATTACACCTTCTAAAGCACCTACACCCGGATCATTGATCACAATGCGTCAGCCTTGGGAATTCGAGGTTGCAGCTGAAGGAAACTCTTCGCGCAACCGCTGTTGGAACCGACCGGCCGCCATCCTGTCGCCGAGTCGCTCTTCAATCTGAATGGCAAGTTGTAACACGGAAACCGTGGCCGGCGCAGCCGCCAAACGCCGCTGGTAGAAGGCCCGGGCTTCGAAATAGCGCCCCTGCAGCACTTCGTTGCGGGTCATGGACTCCAATGCATAGGCATTTGCTGGCGCCAAAGCCAGTGCCTGGCGAAGGTTTTCCTCGGCACGTTCGCGCTGCCCGGCATCCAAAGCGCAGCCACCCGCATTGGCCAGGGCGTCAGCCCGCGCGCCGTAGTCCGGATCAGCCAAGGCACGATCAAACCAGACCAGGGCCTCTGCCGGGTGACCGCTGCCGCACAGCCAGGCACCGTAGTTATTGAGCACATCGCCCTGTTTCGGGGCCAGCTCGGCCGCCTTACGGTAGAGCTCACCAGCCGCCTCGGCCTGGCCCCTATGCCCCTCGATCACCGCCTGCATGGTGTAGGCATCGGGCAATTTTGGCTCAAGCTTCTGCGCCGAGCGCGCGAATTCCAGCGCCTCGTCCAACTGACCGCGACCAAAGCGATCACCCGACAGGCGCAGGAACTCCTGATAGCGCATCCGCTTATGGGCGGCCTTGTCCTGCTTGATGCTGTAGTCCGGCGCCACGATGTCCGGGCGGCCGATTTTCAGATTGTCCCGCCCGCACGCTGCGAGCAGCGCAACCAGGAAGATCAGCAGCCAGCGATCAGGCGACCGCATCACCGCCGTCCTGTTCCTGCAGCAGGCGATTGAACTCGGCCTGGCGACGGGTACGGTCCATCACCTGGCCCTTGAGCTGGCCACAGGCCGCATCGATGTCGTCGCCACGGGTACGACGCACCATCGTCAGCACCTGCGAGTCGAGCAGGATCTTCTGGAAGGCGCGGATCTGTTCCTCGCCGGAGCGCTCATAGCGCGTGCCCGGGAACGGATTGAACGGAATCAGATTGACCTTGCCTGAGTCCTTGGCCTGCACGGCGTTATCGAACTGGCGCATCAGCCGCGCCAGCTGGCGGGCGTGCTCGGGCTGGTCGTTGATGCCCTTCATCAGCGTGTATTCGAAGGTCACCGAGTCGCGCTTCTTGTTGCCGCGCAGGTAACGTGCGCAGGAAGCCATCAACTCGGCAATCGGGTACTTCTTGTTGAGCGGCACCAGCGTCTCGCGCAGCTCGTCGTTCGGCGCATGCAGCGACACCGCCAGCGACACATCGCTCTCAACCGAGAGACGATCGATCTGCGGCACCAGGCCCGAGGTGGACAAGGTCACGCGCTTGTTGGCCAAACCGTAGCCCAGGTCATCGCGCATGATGCTCATCGCGCGGATGACGTTGTCGAAATTCATCAACGGCTCGCCCATGCCCATCATCACCACGTTGGTGAGACGGCGCATCTGGTGCGGCACGTTGCCCAGGTGACGCGCAGCAACCCACACCTGGCCGATGATCTCGGCGGTGGTCAGGTTGCGGTTGAAGCCCTGGGTGGCGGTCGAACAGAAGGTGCAGTTCAAACCGCAGCCGACCTGCGAGGACACGCACAGCGTGCCGCGGGTCTTGTCGGGGATGTAGACGGTTTCGATGGCGTTCTTGCCATCCACGCCCATCGCCAGCAACCACTTGTGGGTGCCATCGGTGGACGGCTTGTCGAACACGATGTTCGGGACGACGACCTCGGCATGCTGCTGCAGCTTGGCGCGCAGCGACTTGCCGAGGTCGGTCATCTGATCGAAATCGGTGACGTAGCGATGGTGGATCCACTTCATCACCTGATGGGCACGGAACTTCTGCTCGCCGAGGATATCGACGAAGAAATGCTCCAAGCCCGCGCGATCAAGGTCGAGCAGGTTCTGCTTGCCAGCTTTTGCTGCCGTTTTCGGCAACGGCTGGATGGCGGGTGTCTGTACGACCTCGTTCACGACTTCAACCTCTAATTAACGCGAAACAACTTCGGTAGCAGCAAAGAAGTAAGCAACTTCATTGGCTGCGTTCTCGACCGAATCCGAACCGTGAGCGGCATTGGCGTCGATCGAATCAGCGAAGTCAGCGCGGATGGTGCCCGGCGCTGCGTCCTTCGGATTGGTGGCGCCCAGCAGGTCGCGGTGAGCCAGCACGGCGTTCTCGCCTTCCAGCGCCTGGATCATCACCGGGCCGGAGATCATGAACTCAACCAGCGCGTTGAAGAACGGACGCTCGCGGTGCACGGCGTAGAAGCCTTCGGCTTCACGGCGCGACAGCTGCTTGTACTTGGCAGCGACAACCTTCAGGCCTGCCTTTTCGAAGCGGGCGTAGATTTCGCCGATCACGTTCTTGGCAACGGCGTCGGGCTTGATGATGGAAAGAGTGCGCTCGAGCGCCATGGGAATTCTCCGGTAGTGGGCCGGTCGGCCCGAGGGTACATGAAAAAACCCGCGTGCGGACGCGGGCTTAGCCTGAATTGCGGTGGCTAATTCTACCGGGTGCCCCCGACGTTTGCACAGCGGCAGATGAATGATGCTGCGCCGCAGCATGACCTGAACGACCAGCCGGGCGTAGGATCCAAACAATCGTTTGATTGATTGAGCCAGCCATGGGCAAACCCGCCAGCTTCTCCACCAAGGACCGCATCCTCGGCGCGGCCGAGGAACTGTTCGCCCAGTACGGCTTTGCCGGCACTTCACTGCGCCAGGTAACCAGTCACGCCGATGTAAACATTGCTGCGGTCAACTACCACTTCGGGTCCAAGGACAACCTGGTCAATGAAGTGTTCCGCCGCCGCATGGACGAGATGACCGCCGCCCGCCTCGGCCAGCTGGAGCGGGCGCGCAGCGCCCAACCCGGCGACCTGCGCGCGGTCTTGGCCGCCTTCGTCGAGCCAGCGCTGGCCCTGGCCCAGGACCGCCAGAGCGGCGGTGCCTTTGTCCGCGTCATCGCCCGCGCCTATGCGGAGAAGAACGACAACCTGCGCAAGTTCCTGTCCGATCACTACGGCCATGTATTGCGCGAGTTCGGCAAGGCCATCGACGCCTGCATCCCGGGCCTGAGCAAGGAAGAGCTGTACTGGCGGCTGGATTTCCTCGCCGGCTCGCTGACCTACGCCATGGCCGATTTCGGGCTGATCAAGCGCCCGCACAACATCAGCGAGGCCGAGCACCGCAGCAAGGCCGCGCAGGAATTGATCCATTTCGCCGAAGCCGGGTTCCGCGCCAGCGTGCGTAATCCGACCTCCCCCGTCGTTCCCTGATCCAACCGTCATCGCAGACCAAAGGTTTATCGATATGTCCAATTCCCTGCTTGTCCGCCGCGCCGCCGTACTTGGCGCAGGCGTCATGGGTGCGCAGATCGCCGCCCACCTGACCAATGCCGGCGTCGACACCGTGCTGTTCGACCTGGCCGCCAAGGAAGGTCCTGCCGACGGCATCGTGCTCAAGGCCATTGCCAACCTCGGCAAGCTGAGCCCGGCCCCGCTGGCCAGCAAGGCGCTGGCCGAAGCCATCACCCCGGCCAACTACGACTCCGGCCTGGAACAGCTGCGCGACTGCGACCTGATCATCGAAGCCATCGCCGAACGGATGGACTGGAAGCAGGACCTGTACAAGAAGATCGCGCCGTTCGTGAACGAACACGCGGTACTGGCTTCCAACACCTCGGGCCTTGGCATCAACAAGCTGGCCGACGTACTGCCGGAAGAACTGCGCCATCGCTTCAGCGGCGTGCATTTCTTCAACCCGCCGCGCTACATGCACCTGGCCGAGCTGATCCCGGCCAAGACCACCGACAAGTCGGTGCTGGAAGGCCTGGAAACCTTCCTGACCACCAACCTGGGCAAGGGCGTGGTCTATGCCAAGGACACCCCGAACTTCATCGGCAACCGCATCGGCGTGTTCTCGATCCTGTCGACCATCCACCACACCCAGCAGTTCGGCCTGGGCTTTGACGAGGTGGACGGCCTGACCGGCCCGCTGGTCGGCCGCCCGAAGTCGGCGACCTACCGCACCTCCGACGTGGTCGGCCTGGACACCATGGCCCACGTCATCAAGACCATGGGCGACACCCTGCCTGACGACCCGTGGCACAAGTACTTCAACGCACCGGCATGGCTGGGCGCGCTGATCGGCAAGGGTGCACTGGGCCAGAAGACCGGCGCCGGCATCTTCCGCAAGGTCGGCAAGGACATCATGGTCGTCGACCTTGAGAAGCAGGACTACCGTCCGGCCGACCGCGTTGCCGCACCGGAAGTGGTCGAGATCCTGAAGATCAAGAACCCGGCAGAAAAGTTCGCCAAGCTGCGCGAAAGCCAGCATCCGCACGCGCAGTTCCTGTGGGCGACGTTCCGCGACCTGTTCCACTACAGCGCCTACCACCTGGCCGACATCGCCGAAACCGCGCGCGACGTCGATCTGGCCATCCGCTGGGGCTATGGCTGGTCGCTGGGCCCGTTCGAGACCTGGCAGGCTGCCGGTTGGAAGCAGGTGGCGCAGTGGATTGCCGACGACATCGCCGCCGGCAAGAGCATGAGCAATGCGCCGTTGCCGGCGTGGGTGCTGGACGGCCGTGATGGCGTGCATGCCGCCGAAGGCAGCTACAGCCCGTCGCAGAATGCATTGGTGCCGCGCTCGTCGCTGCCGGTGTACCAGCGCCAGCGCTTCCCGGATGCACTGCTGGGCGAGAAGTTCGCGCAGGGCGAAACCGTGTTCGAGAACGACGGCATCCGTCTGTGGACCGACGGCGACGGCATCGGCGTCATCAGCTTCAAGACCAAGATGAACACCGTCTCCGACCAGGTATTGGACGGCATCCAGCACGCCATCGGCCTGTCCGAGAAGCAGTTCAAGGGCGTGGTGATCTGGCAGAACAAGGAGCCCTTCTCTGCCGGTGCCGATCTGTCCGGCGCGTTGGGCGCACTGAAGGCTGGCAAATTCGCCGAGTTCGAAGCGATGGTGGCCAACTTCCAGCGCACCAGCCAGCGCATCAAGTACGCCACCGTGCCGGTGGTGACTGCAGTGCGCGGCCTGGCACTGGGCGGCGGCTGCGAATTCCAGATGCATGCGGCCAAGTCGGTTGCGGCGCTGGAAAGCTATATCGGTCTGGTTGAGGCCGGCGTCGGCCTGCTGCCGGCCGGTGGTGGCCTGAAGGAAATCGCCGTGCGCGCCTCGCAGGCCGCAGGTCCGGACGGCGACGTGTTCGCCGAACTGAAGAAGACCTTCGAAACTGTTGCCATGGCCAAGGTCTCCAACTCGGCGGTCAACGCCAAGGAACTGGGCCTGATGCGCGGCACCGACAAGGTCGTGTTCAACAGCTTCGAGCTGCTGCACATCGCCAAGGCCGAAGTCACCGCGCTGGCCGAAGGCGGCTACCGTCCGCCGATGCCGGCACGCCGCATCCGCGTGGCCGGCGACGTTGGCATTGCCACCTTCAAGATGATGCTGGTCAACATGCTGGAAGGCCGCTTCATCAGCCCCTACGACTACGAGATCGCCGAACGCATCGCCACCGTGTTGTGCGGCGGCAAGGTCGACCGCAACAGCGTGGTCGACGAAGAGTGGCTGCTGACCCTGGAGCGCAAGCACTTCGTCGAACTGGCCCAGCAGGAAAAAACCCAGGCCCGCATCGCGCACATGCTGACCACCGGCAAGCCGCTGCGGAACTGAGTGAGCGTGCTTTGGGGTGGCGCTGCCAGCGCCGCCCTCGCCCGCCCTCACGCTCACACCTATTGAAGAGATCACTGCAATGACCAAGCAAATCCAGGACGCCTACATCGTCGCCGCCACCCGCACCCCGGTTGGCAAGGCGCCCAAGGGCATGTTCCGCAACACCCGTCCGGACGACATGCTCGCCCACGTACTCCGCTCCGTGGTCGCGCAGGCCCCCGGCGTGGACGTCAACCGCATCGACGACGCCATCATCGGCTGCGCCATGCCCGAAGCCGAGCAAGGCATGAACGTGGCACGCATCGGCGTGCTGCTGGCCGGCCTGCCCAACACCATCGCCGCACAGACGGTAAACCGCTTCTGCTCGTCCGGTCTGCAGGCCGTGGCGATGGCTGCCGACCAGATCCGCCTGGGCAACAGCGACCTGATGCTGGCCGGTGGCACCGAGTCGATGTCGATGGTGCCGATGATGGGCAACAAGATCGCGATGGCACCGAGCGTGTTCGACAACGACCACGTCGCCATTGCCTACGGCATGGGCATCACCGCCGAGAAGGTCGCCGAGGAATGGAAGGTCTCGCGCGAAGAACAGGACGCGTTCGCCCTGGCTTCGCACCAGAAAGCCATTGCCGCGATCCAGAATGGCGAGTTCAAGGACGAGATCAGCCCCTACGACATCGTCTCGCACCTGCCTGACGTCGCCGATGGCAAGCGCATCATCACCCGCAACAAGCTGGCCGATACCGACGAAGGCCCGCGCCTGGATTCCTCCATCGAAGGTTTGGCCAAGCTGCGCCCGGTGTTCCGCAATGGCCAGTTCGGCGGTTCGGTCACCGCCGGCAACTCCTCGCAGATGAGCGATGGTGCCGGTGCGGTGCTGCTGGCTTCGGAGCAGGCGATCAAGGACTACGGCCTCACCCCGCTGGCCCGCTTCGTCAGCTTCTCGGTCGCCGGCGTGCGTCCGGAAGTGATGGGCATCGGCCCGATCGCGGCGATCCCGAAGGCACTGAAACAGGCCGGCCTGAGTCAGGATCAGCTGGACTGGATCGAGCTCAACGAAGCCTTCGCCGCGCAGTCGCTGGCGGTGATCCGCGATTGCGGCCTGGACCCGTCCAAGGTCAACCCGTTGGGCGGTGCCATCGCCCTGGGTCACCCGCTGGGCGCTACCGGCGCGATTCGTACCGCCACCCTGCTGCACGGCCTGCGCCGTCGCCAGCAGAAGTACGGCATGGTGACCATGTGTATCGGTACCGGCATGGGCGCTGCGGGTATCTTTGAATCGCTGTAAGCGGTTTGCTGTTGCGCTGATTGAAGAAGGCGGCCTTATGGCCGCCTTCTTCGTTGATTTCCCCGCCCCCTGGCCACTGTCGGAAACACATGTAGTGCCGAGCCATGCTCGGCAGGCGCTTTCCCGATAAAGCCCCACCGCAGCACGACTACGCTCTACAGAACAGCAGCAGCCCCAAGAAAGCAAAAAGGCGGCCTCCCGGCCGCCTTTCAACAACGCTGACAAACAAGATCAGCGTCCACAATGCCAGCCAGCACTCACTCCGCCAGCATCTTCTGCATCATCGCGCGCGCCGGCCCAGCCAGCTTTTCGTTCTCCAGCGCAAAACGCACGGTGGCCTCGACCAGACCCAGATGCGTACCGCAGTCAAAACGCGTGCCTTCAAAGCGATACGCATCCACCTGCTCGGTCTTGAGCAGCTGCGCAATTGCATCGGTCAGCTGGATTTCGCCACCGGCGCCGGTGCCGGTTGCTTCCAGCAACTCGAAGATCTTCGGGCTAAGTACATAGCGGCCAACGACCGCCAGGTCGCTCGGCGCATCTTCCGGCTTCGGCTTCTCGACGATCTGGGTGATGTGCCCCTTGCGACCATCGAACTTGTCGGTCGCAACGATGCCGTAGCTGCCAGTCTTGTCATGCGGCACGTCTTCAACCGCGATGACGCTGGCGCCACTGGCCTGGTTCAGATCCGCCATCTGCTTCAGCGCGCCCTCGCCACGGTTCCAGATCAGATCGTCCGGCAACAGCACCGCGAACGGCTCATCACCGACAATCGCCTTTGCGCACAGTACCGCGTGGCCAAGCCCAAGCGCCTCTGTCTGGGTCACGAACACCGCACGCACGCCCTTCGGCAGTACATGGCGGATCAGCTCCAACTGCTCCTGCTTGCCGGCGCGTTCAAGCTTCTGCTCCAGCTCGTAGGCCTTGTCGAAGTAATCAGCCACCGCGTGCTTGTAACGGTTGGTGATGAAGATCAGGGTGTCGCAGCCGGCCTCGATCGCTTCATCGACGGCGTACTGGATCAGCGGCCGGTCAATGATCGGCAGCATCTCCTTGGGCACAGTCTTGGTTGCCGGCAGGAAACGCGTTCCAAGCCCGGCAACGGGGAATACCGCTTTTTTGATTCGACCGTGCATCAGTGGCTTCTTCCAGCTTCTTTGGTAGTGGGGAACGGCACGATATTGGCAGTGCCGGTTTGCAGCGCAGCGTCTTCGGCGGGCATGAACTCGGGAATGGTGGTCCCCAGGATGTGCCGCATCGTCTCGACATCGTAGGCGGCAACCGCCTTCCTCAGCGCCGCCACATTGTTCAAGACCAACTCCGGCGAGAACTCACGGACGCCGGCAGCCATCACCTTCGGATGCGCGGTCGGCTGGCAATTCTCATCCGCGTAGAACAGGCTTTCATGCAGCTTTTCGCCCGGCCGCAAGCCGGTATAGATGATGGGAATATCAATCCCCGGCTGCTTGCCCGCCAAGCGGATCATCTGTTCTGCAAGGTGGCGGATGAAAACTGGTTCGCCCATATCCAGCATGTAGATCGCGCCGCGCGACGAGGAAGCGGCAGCCTGCAGAATCAGCAGGCAGGCTTCGGGAATAGTCATGAAGTAGCGACTCACGTCGGGATGGGTCACGGTGATTGGCCCCCCCTTGCGAATCTGCTCACGGAACATCGGCACCACGCTACCCACCGAGCCCAGCACATTGCCAAAACGCACCGTAACAAACCGGGTTTGAGGGGCGCGTTTGTTCAGGCTCTGGCAGATCATCTCCGCGTACCGCTTGGTCGCGCCCAGTGCATTGGCCGGGTCAACCGCTTTGTCAGTGGAGATGAACACAAAATTCTCGACGCCCGACTCGATACAGGCGGTGGCCACGCACTCCGTGGACAAGGTGTTGTTGCGCACGGCCTCGCGCAGCTGCGCCTCCAGAAGCGGAACCTGCTTGTAAGCGGCAGCATGGAATACGGTATCTGGGTTGTAGCTACGCAAGGCGTGACGGATCACGGCCGGATCACCGCAGTCCCCAAGCACGCCATGAACCTCCAGGTCTGGAAAGCTCCTGCGCAGCTCGGCCTGGATATTGATCATCAGCAGCTCGCTGATCTCCAGCACCACGATCCGCGATATGCCATGTCGCGCACATTGCCGACACAGCTCCGAACCAATCGATCCGCCGCCACCGGTAACCAGTACCGTACGCCCACGCAACCAGCTGCGCAGCAATTCCCAGTCCGGCAGGATCGGCTTGCGCCCGAGCAGGTCTTCAATAGCGACCTCCTTGAGCTGCCCGGGCAGCGAACTGCCTTCCAGGATATCCACCAATCGCGGGACCGTGCGAAAAGGCAGCCCGGTGCGCTCACACAGACTGACCACGCGCTGCATGCCCGCAGCATCGAGGGTAGGTATGGCGATGACAAGCAGCTTGGCCGCGGTCTCACGCGCTACCGACGCAACACTGTCCAGCGTCCCCAGAATCGGAGCGCCATGCAGATTCGCCCCCTGCAGGTGAGGCGAATCATCCAGCAGGCCGACAGGCTCATAGTGTCCTGAGCGACGCAGGTCCTTGATGAGGGACTCTGCCGCCCGTCCGGCGCCAAGTACCAGGACCCGGGTTGCACGCACATCCGAGTGCTGCGCCTGGTAGTCCTTCCACGCACGATAGAGCAGCCGAGGGGTACCCAGGAGTGCAGACAACGCAAACGGGTAGACCACCAGCACTGACATTGGAATGCCTTCCAATCGGCGGTAGGAGAACACCACCACGATTGCCAGCAGCCCGATGAAGCTGGCTTTGAAGATATTGATCAGGTCGGCGACAGAGGCGAACCGCCAAAGACCGCGGTACAGGCCAACCTTCCAGAACGCCAGCGCCTGCACGCCAACCACCACCACCGCGTCCCAGGACAGCCAAGGCATCGCGGGCGCGGCATCCAACAGCGCGTAACGCGCCATCAGCAGCACCTGCCAACACAGCCACACCATGATCAGGTCGTGCAGCATCACCGCGTAACGCGGAGCACCACCTGCAAAGCGCTCATGCCAAGATGCCATAGAAAACTCTAGTCCTTATCTAAATGCCGTTGCACGCAGGAACATCCACACCGCTGCCGTAGCAGTCAGCCAGATAACGCCCCCTGCCCACCCCCAACCTAGGGGAAGCCTTGAAAATTGCGCTGCAAGTGTAAGCCCCACAAGGGTGAAGAGCGCATAACCCAACGTAACAACCTCGTGACTGCATTCACGTTTCACGAAACGTTGATAAAGGTGCTGGGTATGCGGCTGCATCCAGCGCTCCCCCTTCAACATGCGTGACAGCAGCGTGAAGCCTGCATCTGCCAGAAATACGGCAGGCAGCATCAGCCAAAGCACTGGAGCGGTGTCGCTCACGCCCAAGCCCAGCGCCAGCAGGCCGGCGACCAGATAGCCAAGTGCGCCGCTGCCTACGTCCCCCATGAAGATCCGGGCACGAGGGAAGTTGAAAGGAAGGAAGCCCGCACATCCAGCTGCCAGCGCCCAACCGGCCAACGCGTAGCTACCGGGCAGCAAGCACGCAGCCCCAACCCCGACCAGGATTGCCTGGGTGGTTGCCAAGCCATTGATGCCATCCATGAAGTTCCAGATGTTCACCAACGAAACGGCCAGGCCAAAACAGAACACGGCTTTGATCAGGCTGCCAGTACCAAACCAGACGATTCCACCCAGCATCAGTCCGGCCAGCAGGTGCACGCACAGCCGCGGCAGCGCCGGCAAGGAGCGATGGTCATCCCACCAGCCGATTCCGGCGACCAGCAGCAGGCCCAGTGCAAACACCAGCAGGGGAACCGCATGCGAGGGCATCAAAGCCACCCCAAGGCCGCAGGCAAGCAATTGCGATGCAACTATACCGATGCCACCGCCGCGTGGCGTGGATACGTTATGACTGCGACGTTCACCCGGCTGGTCGATCAACTGCCGCCAGCGTGCGTAGCGGATTGCCAGCCAGGTGGCCGTCGCTGCGGCGATGAACACCAGCAGCAACAACCAGTAATGCAACCCCGGCACTCAGAGTACCGCGTAGTTCAACAGCGGCTTGACCGTACCCCATTCCTTGCAGCTTGGGCACTGCCAGTGATGGGTGCGCGCGCCAAAACCACAACGCGTGCAGCGATATGCCGGGTTACGCACCAGCAGCTGGTCGGTGATGTGCTTGAGATCCTGCAGGGTCGCAACCGGGTCTGCACCTTCGGCCAAGGTCAGGTCGATCAGCGCGGACTCGCCGCGCACCGAAGGCCGATCCTTCAACTGGCGGCCCAGATAGGCTCGCGCAGGTGCGGTGCCCTCCTGCTCTTCCATCAGACGGGTGAGTGCCAGCACCGGCGCGATGCCGCGGTAGTGCTCGGTCATCTCCGCCAGGAAGGCACGTGCGCCGGCAATGTCACCAACATTGCGGTAGTTCTTCACCAGCTGCGGCAGGATCTCCGGCAGGTAATCCGGGTCATTGCGCGCGGCCCGCTCGAATGCGCGTACTGCGGCCTCATCATTGCCGAAGTCGCTTTCCAGTCGGCCTTCGATGATGCCCGCACGCACACTCATCGCGTCGGCCACGTTGGCCCGATTGATGGCAGCACGCGCATCGTCCAGGCGGCCCGCTGCACGATAGCGCTCGGCCAGCTCGCACTCGAACTGACCAATCAACTTGCCCATCGGCTCGTCGGTCACCGCTTCATAGCGGGTGGCGTTCTCGATGGCCTTTTCCCAATCGCGCTCGGCCTGGTAGATGCTGATCAGGTGCTTCAAGGCCTGCGGCGCACGCTGGTCCAGTTGCGCCAACTCGGTGAAGACGGTTTCGGCGCGATCCAGGAGGCCGGACTTCATATAGTCCTCGCCCAATGCAAGCAAGGCCTGCACGCGCTGCGCATCACTCAGGTCATTGCGATTGACCAGCCCCTGGTGCAAGCGGATTGCGCGGTCCACTTCGCCGCGACGGCGGAACAGGTGACCCAGAGCCACCTGGGTCTCGAAGGTTTCCTTGTCCAGCTCGGCGATATGCAGGAACAGCTCGATGGCCTTGTCAGGCTGCTCGTTGAGCAGGTAGTTGAGGCCACGGAAATACGTACTGGAAAGACGGCTTACCTGGTTCTCACTATGGCGCTGACCGCCACGACGGCCCACGACCCAGCCGCCTAGCGCGGCAATCGGCAGGAACAGGAAGAACCAGAACCACTCACTGATGAAGGCCATCGTTGCTCAGCGTCCGTCAAAGGGAGATGGCGTCGGTGCGACTGGCGCGACCGGCTCAGCCGTTGCAGTCGCGGCCTTGTTGGCGCGACGCAGCTTGGCGTACATCGGGATGACCAGCGCAGCCATCACCAGGCCGCCACCGACCAGGGCACCCAGCAGCAGCGATGCGATGATCGCGATACCGGAAGTGGTCTTGAGCACCCAGAACGCAAGGCTGATATCAATTGCCTGGGAGTTGAGCGAGCCGATCACCAGCCCCCCTATCAACACCGCCAGCAGGATTACTAATCGAACGATCTTCATGCGCCGGCTTACTCCTGTAACAAGAGCCCGTAGCTTACCGTTCAGCGCATGAATTCGCAGCATTCAATCTGCCGCGGAATACTCAAGCGATACTTGACTCAGGCCGGGTCACTTTCCAGCGGAACGACCGAACTGACGCGCTCGCGCAGCTCCTTGCCCGGCTTGAAATGCGGCACATGCTTACCCGGCAGCGCGACCGACTCACCGGTCTTCGGATTGCGGCCCAGACGCGGCGGGCGGTAATGCAGGGAAAAACTACCGAAACCGCGGATCTCGATACGGTCGCCGGAGGACAGCGCCCCACCCATCATTTCCAGCAACGACTTCACCGCCAGATCGACATCATCAGCCTTCAGGTGCGCCTGGTGGCGCGCGAGGATTTCGATCAATTCGGATTTGGTCATTGCGTACTCGTCAATGGCAGGGTCTTACCCTGAAACGGCCCGGCCTGATGTCCGGGCCGCCAGGTCAAATCTACAACAGGAAGCCGATTACTCGGACTTGTTGCCGTTCAGCTGTGCACGCAGCAGCGCGCCGAGCTGGGTGGTGCCGCTGGATGCCGAAGAGGACTGGTATTCCTCCAGCACTTCGCGCATTTCGGCATCGTCCTTGGCCTTGATCGACAGCTGCAGGGTACGGCCCTTGCGGTCCATGCCCACGAACTTGGCTTCGACCTTGTCGCCGACCTTCAGGAACTGGGTCGCGTCGTCGACGCGCTCGTTGGCGACGTCACGTGCCGAAACGTAGCCTTCGATGCCGTCAGCCAGCTCGATGGTTGCGCCCTTGGCATCAACTTCCTTGACGACGCCTTCGACCTTCGAACCCTTCGGGTTGGCAGCCATGTACTGGCCGAACGGGTCCTGCTCAAGCTGCTTGACGCCCAGCGAGATGCGCTCGCGCTCCGGATCGACGGCCAGGACCACTGCGTCCAGGGTGTCGCCCTTCTTGAAGTTGCGAACCACGTCTTCGCCGGTGGTGTTCCAGCTGATGTCCGACAGGTGCACCAGGCCGTCGATGCCGCCGTCCAGACCGATGAAGATACCGAAATCGGTGATCGACTTGATCTGGCCGGAAACCTTGTCGCCCTTCTTGAAGATGGCAGCGAAGGTTTCCCACGGGTTGGCAGCAACCTGCTTCATGCCCAGCGAGATACGACGACGCTCTTCATCAACGTCCAGCACCATCACTTCGACTTCATCACCAACCTGGACAACCTTGGACGGGTTGACATTCTTGTTGGTCCAATCCATCTCGGACACGTGCACCAGGCCTTCAACGCCCGGCTCGATCTCAACGAATGCGCCGTAATCGGTCACGTTGGAGACCTTACCGAACACGCGGCTGTTGGCCGGGTAACGACGTGCGATGTTGTCCCACGGATCTTCGCCCAGCTGCTTCAGGCCCAGCGAAACGCGGTTGCGCTCGCGGTCGAACTTCAGCACGCGCACGTCCAGCTCGTCGCCGACGTTCACGACTTCGGACGGATGGCGCACGCGCTTCCATGCCATGTCGGTGATGTGCAGCAGGCCGTCGATACCGCCCAGGTCCACGAATGCGCCGTAATCGGTCAGGTTCTTGACGACACCCTTCAGGATTGCGCCTTCCTGCAGCTTGTCCATCAGCTGCTCGCGCTCTTCCGAGTGCTCGCTCTCGACAACTGCACGACGCGACACGACCACATTGTTACGCTTGCGGTCCAGCTTGATGAGCTTGAATTCCAGCTCCTTGCCTTCCAGGTAGGCCGGGTCGCGCACGGGGCGCACATCGACCAGCGAACCGGGCAGGAATGCGCGGACATCCTTGATGTCCACGGTGAAACCACCCTTGACCTTGCCGCTGATGCGGCCGGTGATGGTTTCGTTCTTTTCCAACGCTTCTTCCAGCTCGTCCCACACCATGGCGCGCTTTGCCTTCTCGCGCGACAGGACGGTTTCGCCGAAGCCGTTCTCGATCGAGTCGAGGGCAACCTTCACCTGGTCGCCCACGCCCACGTCGATCTCACCAGCGTCGTTACGGAACTGTTCGATCGGCACGATGCCTTCGGACTTCAGGCCGGCATTGATGATCACCACGTCGCCGCGGACATCAACGACGGTACCGATAACGATGGCACCGGGCTTCAGCTTGGCCAGATTGGCCTGACTGGCTTCAAACAGTTCTGCAAATGATTCGGTCATTAGATTTACTCAGTTGAACATATGGACAGCGGATCTGTTGCGAAAACCCGTACTGTCCAGCCTGTTGGACGACCCCATGACAGCGGCCGCATGTGAATGAAAAAGCCCACCACGCACCATTGCGCAGCGGGTTGTTGCAACATCTCTGTGCGACTGCGATCGATCAATTGATCGCACTCAACGCTGCGAGGATCAGGCTTCCTTGGAAACCAGACCCAGCACCTTGGCAACGACGTCGTCGATGCCAATACCGCTGGTGTCGATGAGGATGGCGTCTTCGGCCGGCCTCAGGGGCGCCACTGCGCGCTGTGCATCACGGGCGTCGCGGGCCATGATCTCACGCAGGAGGTCTTCAAAGTTAACCGAAACCCCTTTTTCTTTCAACTGTTTATGCCGCCTCTCAGCTCGCTCCTCGGCGCTCGCAGTCAGGAAAACCTTGAATGGGGCATCCGGGAAGATGACGGTACCCATATCGCGGCCATCGGCCACCAGCCCCGGCAGAACCCTGAATGCGCGCTGTCGCTCCTTCAGCGCCGACCGCACCTCCGGAATGGCCGCAATCGCCGAAGCCAGCGCGCCCGTGGTTTCCAGCCGCAGCTCATCGGTAGCGTCGGTGCCATTGACCAGCACCCGCAGGTTTTCGCCCTGCTCCACGAACTGCACCTTGGTATCAAAGGTGCAGCGGACCAGCGCCGACGCATCGGAGGTATCGATATCTGCCCAGCTGGCAGCCACACCCACCGCACGGTACAGCGCACCGGAATCCAGGTAGTGCCAGTCCAACTGGCGCGCCACGATGCGACTGACGGTTCCCTTGCCAGCCCCGGAGGGGCCATCAATGGTGAGAACGGGGGGCAATTGACTCATCTGGATGCCTGTCTGGAGCGAGAATCAGGCTATTCTAGCGCCCCGCACCGCCCTTCCCGCACGTGTTTGTACGCAAGCACTTGAACTGGCATGGAAATACCCGGTAGAATGGCGGGCTTGAACGAGCGTTATCCTGCATATCCGCGGCCGCGCTCCTGAGATCCCTACAGTTATCCGCCGAGGTATGCCATGAAAGTTCTGTCCTCCCTGAAGTCGGCGAAGGCCCGTCACCGTGATTGCAAAGTTGTGCGCCGTCGCGGCAAGATCTTCGTGATCTGCAAGTCGAACCCGCGCTTCAAGGCTCGCCAGCGCTGAGCCAACTGGCGCAAGCCAGTGCCTGATCCGCAAGGATCGGGCAACGTCAAAAAGCCGCCCTCGGGCGGCTTTTTGCGTAGGTGCCTACGCGCCGGGATGACGCTACGTTGGACACATGCAGCAATAGCGACATGAAACCGTACTTTTGTCGCCGTTTTTTGCTGTAATCGCAGCCTGTCCTCTGGGGAGATGTGACCATGAAGCAAGCATTGAAAATTCTGGGCCTGATCGCTGTTCTGGCCGCCGTACCCGCAGCGCACGCCGACACCCTGTTGATCGAGCGCGCACAGGAAAAACCGGCCCAGGCCATTCCAGCCCGCGGCCAGAGCATGACCGAGGTGGAGTCCCGCTTCGGCGCACCGAGCGAGCGCCTTGATCCGCGCGGCGGCCAGAAGCAGCAGTGGCCGACCATCAACCGCTGGGTTTACCCCGCGTTTACCGTGTATTTCGAAAAGCAACGCGTGATTGACGTGGTGGCCCGCCAGGCCAGCCCGGATGAAGTCGGGCCCAAGCCACCGATCCGCTGACTCTTTCCCGGCAGCCGGCGATCCAGCCGGCTGCCCCAACGCCCACTCCGGGCCGACTGCATCCGAGAAGAATGAACGACACGCTCCGCTTTCCAGCCGAATGGGAAACCCAGTCCGGCGTATTGATCGCCTGGCCGAACGCCGACACCGATTGGGCCGAGCGCCTGGCCGAGGTTGAGGAAACCTACATCGCGCTGGTCAGCGCCATCACCCGCTACCAGCCGGTGTTGATCTGCGTGGCCGATGACGACATCGAGACCTACGCCGAGATGCGCCTGCGCTCGAACCGCGTGGACATGGAGCGCGTGACCTTCGTCAGTGCCGCCTATGACGATACCTGGCTGCGCGACTCCGGCCCGATCACGCTCAAGCGCGGCGACGGCAGTTTCCAGCTGCTGGATTTCCGTTTTACCGGCTGGGGTGGCAAGTTCGAAGCCAGCCTCGATGACCAGCTGGTTGGCGTGCTCGACCAGGCGCAGGTGTTCAACAACGCGCAGGTCCGCAGCATTCCGTTCGCGCTGGAAGGCGGCGCCATCGACACCGATGGCGCCGGCACCTTGCTGACCACCTGGAAGTGCCTGCACGAACGCCACCCCGAGCGCGACCGCGACTCGCTCAGCGCCGACATGGCCAGCTGGATGCAGCAGGACCGCGTGCTGTGGTTGGATCACGGCTATCTGGAAGGCGACGACACCGACGCCCATATCGATACCCTCGCCCGCTTCGCCTCGGTCGACAGCATCGTCTACCAGAACTGCGACGACCCGCAGGACTCGCACTACGCCGAACTGCAGGCGATGGGCGCCGAACTGGCCGCATTGCGCACCAGCGACGGCAAGCCCTACCGCCTGTTCCCGTTGCCTTGGGCCGAACCGGTGCTCGATGAAGGCCGCCGCCTGGCAGCCTCGTATGCCAACTTCCTGATCATCAATGGCGCGGTATTGATGCCTGCTTATGGTGACGCCGCCGATGACGCTGCGCGCGACGTACTGGCCCAGGCCTTCCCGGACCGCGAGATCGTGCAGGTCCCCTGCCGCTCACTGATCTGGCAGAACGGCAGCCTGCACTGCATCACCATGCAGCTGCCAGCCGGCCTGCTGAAGCACTAATCGCCGCACCTGTAGTGCCGAGCCATGCTCGGCAGAGGCTTCACGAGCGAAAAGCCGCCCTCACCCCAACCCCTCTCCCGTACACGGGAGAGGGGCTCAAAGCGTAGTGCCGAGCCATGCTCGGCAGAGGCTTTACCAGCGAAAAGCCGCCCTCACCCCAACCCCTCTCCCGCACGCGGGAGAGGGGCGCAAGCGTAGTGCCGAGCCATGCTCGGCAGAGGCTTTACCAGCGAAAAGCCGCCCTCACCCCACCCCCTCTCCCGTACACGGGAGAGGGGCTCAAAGCGTAGAGCCGAGCCATGCTCGGCTGAACATGTACGTAGCAGATCCGGATTGCACGGTCCTGGGCGAAAGGCAGCCGAGCATGGCTCGGCTCTACCTGAGAAGCGCAAGCGACCGCATGCGCGCCGCAGCCCCTTCCGTTCAGCCCATACCGCATTGCCGGCCCGCATCCGCGTTAACATGCGCGTTTTCCCCCGCAGGATCGCAGCAATGAACTCGCGCAGCCCTCTTACCGTCGCCCTGGTGCAGGAACGCAACCACGGTGATGCCGCCGCCAACCTGGCCGTGATCGACGCACGCGTAGCCGAGGCTGCCGCGCAGGGCGCGAGACTGGTGCTGCTGCAGGAACTGCATAACGGCGCGTACTTCTGCCAGCACGAATCGGTGGACGAATTCGATCTGGCCGAGCCGATCCCCGGTCCGAGCACCGAGCACCTCGGTGCGCTGGCCAGGAAGCATGGCGTGGTCATCGTCGGCTCGCTGTTCGAGCGTCGCGCCGCAGGCCTGTACCACAACACCGCCGTGGTCTTCGAAAAGGACGGCAGCTTGCTGGGCAAGTACCGCAAGATGCACATCCCCGACGACCCGGGCTTCTACGAGAAGTTCTACTTCACTCCGGGCGACATCGGCTTCAAGCCGATCGAGACTTCGGTGGGTCGCCTCGGCGTGCTGGTCTGCTGGGACCAGTGGTACCCGGAAGCCGCCCGCCTGATGGCGCTGGCCGGTGCCGAACTGCTGCTCTACCCGACCGCGATCGGCTGGGACCCGGACGACGTGCAGGACGAGAAAAACCGCCAGCGCGATGCCTGGGTGCTGAGCCACCGCGGCCATGCCGTCGCCAACGGTGTGCCGGTACTGAGCTGCAACCGCGTCGGCCACGAAGCCTCGCCGCTGGGCGCTTCCGGCATCAACTTCTGGGGCAACAGCCATGTGCTCGGCCCGCAGGGCGAATTCATCGCCGAGGCCGGCACCGACCCGACCCTGCTGGTCTGCGACGTCGACCTGCAGCGCAGCGAGCACGTGCGCCGCATCTGGCCGTTCCTGCGTGATCGCCGCATTGATGCCTACGGCGACCTGCTCAAGCGCTACATCGACTGACCGGACCTGACATGACCCTGCAGCTGCGCACCGCAACACCCGCTGACATCCCGGCCATCACCGCGATCTACGCGGTGGAGGTGCGCGAGCTGGTCAACACCTACGAGTACGAAGTGCCCGCCGCGTCGGAAATGGCGCAGCGCATGCAGGACATCACCGCACGCGGCTTCCCCTATCTCGTCGCCACCATCGACGACGAGGTAGCCGGTTACGCCTATGCCAACAGCTACCGTGCCCGCATCGCCTATCAATGGACCGTGGAGAACTCGGTCTACGTTGATGCTCGCTTCCAGGGCCAGGGCGTTGGCAAGGCCTTGATGCAGGCCTTGATCGACGAATGCACCGCGCGCGGCTACCGGCAGATGATCGCGGTGATCGGCGAACCGACCAATACCGCATCGATCAAGCTACACGAACGTTTCGGCTTTGAGCTGGTTGGCGTGTTCCGCGGCCTCGGCCGCAAACATGGCCGCTGGCTGGACACCGTGCAGATGCAACGCGCACTCGGCGACGGTGCCGACAGCGCCCCCTCCAATGAATGAAGCAATGACTGACACCTCTATTGAGACCGGCGGCGAAGTGCTCGCCGGCCAGCCCGTGCGCGTGGTTGAACGCGACGGCGTGCGTTACACCTTGCTGGGTACCGCCCACGTATCCGCCGCCAGCGTACAAGCTGTCGAGCAGGCAATCGCCAGCGGTCAGTACGACGCGGTCGCGGTTGAACTGGACCCACAGCGCCTGCAGGCGTTGACCAATCCGAACGCCTTGGCACAGCTCGATCTGGTCGAGGTGATCCGCAAGGGCCGCGTGGCGCTGTTTGCCGCCAACCTCGCCCTGGCTGCTTATCAGCGACGCCTTGCCGAGCAATTGGGTATCGAGCCCGGTGCCGAGCTCAAGCGCGCGGTGGAACTGGCCAAGGCCAGCGACCTGCCGGTGCACCTGATCGACCGCGATGTCGGCCTGACCTTCCGTCGCGCCTCGCAGAGCCTGGGCTTCTTCGGCAAGATCAAGCTGGTGATGGGACTGGGCGCTGGCCTGTTCTCCTCGGAAGACGTCGGCGAAGACGAGATCGAGAAACTCAAGCAAGGCGACATGCTGGAGTCGAGCTTCGGCGAGTTCGCCAATGAAAGCCCGGCGCTGTATCAGGCCATCATCGGCGAGCGTGACCGCTACATGGCCACGCGCCTGCGCGAAGAGCACAACAGCGAGCAGCGCAATGTGCTGGCGGTTGTTGGCGCGGGTCACCTTGCAGGACTGGCACGCTATCTGGAAACCGATACAGAAGCACCCAGCCCACTGCGCGAGCAGCTGGAGTCGGTGCCGAAGAAGCGCAACATCCCTTGGATCACGCTGGGCATCCTGGCCATCGTGCTCGGCGGTATTGGCTTTGGCTTCTGGAAGGGCGGCATGGGCATGGGTGCCGACATGCTGCTGACCTGGGCGATGTTCACCGGCGGCCTGGCTGGCTTGGGTGCATTGCTTGCTGCCAGCCATCCGTTGAGCATTCTGACCGCGATCGTGGTTGCGCCGTTCAAACCTTTCCGCCTGAGCATTCCCACCGGTGCGTTTTCGGCGCTGGTGGAGACCCGGCTGCGCAAGCCGACGTATCAGGACTTTCTGCAGCTGCGTGACGATGCCCAGAGTGTGAAGGGTTGGTACCGCAATCGCGTTACCCGCATCGTGCTGACTTTCATGCTGACCAATCTGGGCAGCATGCTGGGCTTGTGGCTTACCGGCTTCAGTGTGTATGGGAAGTTGGCTGGGTGAAGCTTTGGCTTTGAGGCTTTGGCTTTGAGGCTTTGGCTTTTGAGCTTTGGCTTTGAGGCCTTGGCTTTGAGCTTTGGTTTAAAAGCTGTAAGTGCTTTAAAAGCTTAGAAGCGCCCTCACCCCTACCCCACTCCCCCATGCGGGAGAGGGGATTGGCTCTCCTGCATTTTCTTTTGCTGCTGCATCGCCGGCTTCGGCGGCGGAAGCGCGATCGCCAGCTTTGGCTTTGGCTGTTGCTTTGGCTGTTGCTTTGGCCTTTGATCCAGCCTGTGCCTTGCTGTCCCCTCTCCCGCATGCGGGAGAGGGGGAGGGGTGAGGGCGGCTCTTGCTTCAGCTTTCGCTGTTGCCTTCGCTTTTCGCTACAGCAACAGCCTCCCTGCCCTCGACCAATCAGCCTTCTACAACAGCCGCTTGCTCCACCGGCGGCAAGCCGCGCGCACGCCGCACCAACCGTGCCGTGCCGGTACGCAGATCATCCAGCAACGCATAGATGGTCGGCAGGAACAGCAGGCTGACCACCGTCGAGAACGCCAGACCACCAGCAATCGCGCGCGCCATCGGGTAGTACGGCGGCATGCCGTCAGCGGTGGTCGTGTTCAAGGCAATCGGCACCATCGCCAGGATCGCCGTGCCCATCGTCATCATGATCGGCCGCAGACGCTCACGGCTGCCCTCAATCAGGGCTTCCGTGCGCGACACCCCACGTCGGCGCAGATTGTTGATGTGTTCGATCATCACGATACCGTTGTTCACCACCACGCCCATCAGCACCAGGATGCCGATCACCGCCATGATGTTCATCTCGGTGCCGGTCAGCCAGAACAGCCAGTACACGCCGTAGATCGAGAACAGCACGCAGGACATGATCGCGGCCGGGAACAACAGCGACTCGAACACCGCCGCCATGATCACCACCATCAGGATCAGGGCGATGAAGATCGCACTCACCATCTGGTCCATGCCGTCGAAGTTGATGTTGAATCCCGCGCCGTTGAACGTATAGCCGTAGCCAGGCGGGAACTGCACGCGGTCCAGGGTCTCCTCGACGGATTTACGCGCCTGGTCCATCGGCACGTCCTTGGCCAGGCCAGCCTCGATACGCAGCATGGTCTGCCGGTTCAAGCGCTGGATCGAGTTGGCCGCTGGATTGACGTTGACATCCACCATCGCCAGCAATGGAATCTCCTTGCCACTGGAACTGCGCACCATGAACGAAGACAAGTCCTCGATGCTGTAGTTCTCCGAGCCCGAGAAACGCACGTTGACCGGAATCTCGACGTCATCACGGTGGAAGTCACGCAGCGATGAGCCACGTAGCGCCATGCCCACGAACTGCGCCACCTGCTGCGCACTGAAGCCATACGACGCTGCACGTTCGCGGTTGACCCGCACCGCCAGCTCGGCGTTGGCATCACCAACGTCCACGCGCACATCGCGCAGCTTGGGATTGCGCGCCAGGATTGGCACGATGTCGTCGGCCAACTCGCGCAGGGTCTGGCTTGAATCACCGACCAGACTGAAACGCAGGCCCTGCCCTTCGCTGCCCATGCCACCCGGCCAGCCGATACCGATCTTGGCGCGTGCCGACTGCGGCAAGCCCTTGCGCACCTCTTCCTCGATCTTCTTGCTCTGCTCGCGGTCGTCAACGGTCAGGTACAGGCGCGTCTGCGCCCAGCCCTGCTCGGCGAAACGGCTGTAGACGCGCTTGATCTTGAACGCGTCGCGGTTGGCATTGACGAAGTCCTCGACCCGCTGCACTTCCTTGCCCATCTCCTCCTTGGAGTAGGAGCCCTTCCATTGGTAGAAGATGTTGATCTCATCCGGATCATTGTCATCGCCACCACCGGTGGTATGGGTCATCGGCCATACGCTGAGCACCGACACCAGCACGATACCGGCCACGCTCCAGCCGCGGTTCTGCAGGGTCCAGCGCAATATCCGCGCATAACGCTCCTGCAAACGGCTGATGAACGGCGACTTCAAGGCCGGTGGCGTCTTCATCCGCGCCGACAGCATCGGAATCAAGCTCACCGCCACCAGCCACGAGGCCAGCAACGAGAACGAGATGGTCAGCGCCAGCTGGGTCAGGTAGATGGTGATGATGTTCTTCTCGCCGAACATCATCGGCAGGAACACCACGCAGTGGCACAAGGTGCCGGCCGACAATGCGATCGCCACATGGCGGGTACCGATGATGGATGCCATCTCCGGTTTGCCGGGGTATTTCTCGCGTTCCTGGTAGATGCTCTCCACCACCACCACGGCGTTGTCCACCAACATGCCTACCGCCAGCAACAAACCCATCATCGAGATGATGTTCAGGCTGATGCCGGTGAAGTACATGAAGCCCAGCGTCATGATGAAACAGATCGGGATCGCCATCGACACCATCAGCGTCGACGGCCAATGGCGCAGGAAGGCGTACAGCACGATCACCGACAGCAGCAGACCAATCGCACCGGCCTCGGCCAGGGCCAGCAGTGAACTGGTGACCGCCTTGCCGGAATCCCAGGCAATCTCGATATCGACACCGCGCAATGCCGGATCCTCGCCCAACAGCGCGACTTCCTTGGTCACAGCGCGCGACAGGTCCACCAGGTTCGCCGAGCGCTCCTTGTAGATGTCCACGCCCACGCTGGGCTTGCCTTCCATGCGCCGCACATAACTCATGCGCTGCGGTTGCAGGCTGACCTCGGCGATGTCCGACAGGCGGGTACCGCGGTTGTTGACCGGCAGGTCGCGCAGCTCCTGCACTTCCAGCAGCTCACCCTTGGGCTGCACGCGCAGGCGGCGGCCGTCCTCGGTGATCTGCCCGGCCGATACCGCGAAGTTGGCTGCCTGCAGCTTCTGCACCAGATCATTCAGGGCAACGCCATGCGCGCTGATGCGGTCCTTGTCCAGCGCGATCAGCACTTCCTGCTTGGCAACGCCCTCCACTTCAACACGGGCCACGCCGGGCAGACGCTCCAGGCGTTGCTTGATGGCACGCTCGATCATGTCAGCGCGCGCGGTCAGGTCCTCGGCACTGTTCAGGCGCAGGCTGATCGCTTCCTGGTCGCTGGTGCTCCAGCGCTGCACGTAATAACGGCGGAAGTCGTCCGGCAACTCGTCACGCACCGCGTCGATGCGCTCACGCGCTTCGGAGGCGGCCATGGCGATGTCGCGGTTCCAATCGCTGAACTCGACCTGGATCTGGCCACCCTCGGCATTGGCGCGCGAGTTCATCGTCTTGATGCCGGGCATCGTGGCGATGGCCTCTTCAACCGGCCGCAGCAGGTTGCGCTCAACTTCTTCCGGGGTCGAACCCGGGTACGGCAGTGCGATGAAGAAGAACGGGATCGATGCTTCCGGCTCGGACTCCAGCGGCAGCTTGAACGCAGCGATCAGGCCGATCACCACCATCGATACGAACAACATGATGGTGGTGACGGGGCGGCGGATGGACAGCTCGGTGATATTCATCCGCTCAGTCCTTGATGCCGCCGATGGGGTCCTGCTCATGGCTCAAAACCTGCTCGGCCTGGGCCATCGCCTGGCGTGCACGACGGCCGCGCTCGGCGTAATACTCGTCCGGTTTGCGGTCCAGCAGGTCGTACACCACCGGAATCACCAGCAGGGTCAGCAGGGTCGAGACCAGCAGGCCACCGATCACCGTGATCGCCATCGGCGAGCGCACTTCGGCACCTTCACCAAAGGCCAGGGCCAGCGGCAGGAAGCCGAACACCGCGCACAGCGTGGTCATCATGATCGGCCGCAGACGCGAACGTGCGCCCTCAACCAGGGCCTCACGCTTGGCCACGCCTTCCTCACGCAGCTGGTTGACCTTGTCGATCAGGATGATGGCGTTCTTCACCACCAGGCCGACCAATAGAATCAAACCGATGAATACCACCACCGAGACCGGCGAGCGTGCCAACAACAGAGCCGCAACCGCGCCAACCAGGGCCAGCGGAATGGTGAACAGGATCACGAAGGGATGCAGCAGCGATTCGAACTGCGATGCCATCACCAGATAGACCAGGAACACCGCCAGCGCGAAGGCGAACAGCAGCGAGCGGATCGACTCACCCAGCTCCTGGCCCTGACCGCCGATATGCATGCCGACATCAGTGCCCAGCGGGTTCTTGGCAACCATGCTCTGCACTTCGGTGATGGCCTTGCCCAGGTCGATGTCGCGCAGGTTGGCCGAGACAATCGCCACACGGCGCTGGTCGGCGCGGTGGATTTCGCTCGGACCGGTGGTGGCGATGACATCGGCCACCGAGCCCAGCTCGATTGGCTTGGCACCGCTCGGGTTGACGATCAGGCGACGGATGTCGTTGACCGAGGAACGCTCCGATTCCTGCACGCGCACCAGCACGTCGATCTTGCGATCGCGGAAGCTGTAACGGGTAGCGACATTGCCCTTGACCTTGTTGACCACCGCATCGGCGATCTGGCGCGTGGTCAGGCCGAGTGCCGCAGCGCGGTCCTGATCGAACACCACCTGGATTTCCGGGAAGCCCTGCTCCACCGTCGACTTGACGTCGGCATAGTGCGGGTTCTCGCGCAGCATGCCAGCCAGGCGATTGCCGGCAACGCGGATGTCATCGAGATTATTGCCCTCGATTTCGATTTCCAGCGGCGGCGACAGCGCGAACAGTTCCGGGCGGGCGAAGTCCACCTGCGCTGACGGCCAGGCCTTCATGGTCTCACGCAGCTTCTCGGTCAATGCCGGTTCCAGCTTGGTGTCATTCATCACCACCGACAGCTTGCCGATGTTCTCGCCGCTCTCGGTCGGGCTGGCATCCAGGCGGGTACCAGTACCGGAGACGCCGTACAGCAGGCGCACACCTTCTTCGCCGGCATGCTTGCGCTGCACTTCACGCACCAGTGCATCGGTCTGCGCCAGTGGCGTGCCCGGCGGCAGCTTGGCAGTCATCTCGAAGCGATCCTGGGCCAGCTGCGGCAGCAGGTCCACGCCCAGCAGCGGCAGCGCAGCCAAGGTCAGGCCAAAGGCCAGGGTTGCAAAACCCAGGATCGGCCACGGACGCTTCAGTGCCGCCGGCAGCGCGCGCAGATAGCCAGCTTCCGCGCGGCCATACGGCGCCATTGCCAGATCGCTGGCCTTGCGCATCACCGGGCCGACCACCGCAGAAATGCCACGGAAGATCCGCACCACGCTCCAGGCCAGGAAATAGAAACCATAGCGGAACATCGCGCCGATGCCGCGGCCTGCATAGGCAGCCGGCTTCTTCCAGCGGCTTTCGGGGCGCCACGGCTCACGCGGGGCCTCGGCCGGGAACTCCAACGGCGGGCGGCCCTTGAGTGCGCTGAGCATCGGAATCAGGGTCATCGACACCACCAGCGACACCGCGATGGCGATCGACACGGTCAAGGCCTGGTCGCGGAACAACTGGCCGGCAATGCCTTCGACGAAGACCAGCGGCAGGAACACCGCGATCGTGGTCAGGGTCGAGGCAACCACCGCCATGAACACTTCGCGGGTGCCTTTGATCGCCGCTTCCAGAATACCCATGCCGCGCTCACGCGCCTTGGCGATGGATTCAAGCACCACGATCGAGTCATCCACCACCAGGCCGGTGGCCAGCGCCAGGCCGCCCAGCGACATCACGTTCAAGCTCAAGCCGAGCTGGCCCATGAAGAAGAACGTGGCGATGATCGAGATCGGCAGCGACAGCGAGATCACGAAGGTGCTCCAGCCATCACGCAGGAACAGGAAGATGATCAGCACCGACAGCAGGCCGCCGATCACCGCATCGATCTTGACGTCCTTGATGGCGTGGCGGATGAAGACCGACTGGTCCTCCACCATCGTCATCTCGATGTCCTTGGGCATTTCCTTGCGGATGGTTTCAAGCCGTGCTTCCAGCGCATCGGCGGTGGAAACGGTATTGGCGTCGCCTTCCTTGTAGACCGCGAGTTCGACAGCTTCATGGCCGGCAGCGCGGATTACCGCTTCGCGCTCCTTGTAGCCCTGCCGCACTTCCGCCACGTCCTTCAGGCGCACGCTGGGTGCGCTGCTGCTGCCATCGCTGCGCATCGCCGCGATCACGTTGGGATCGCTGCTGCCGAGGATGGCAGACATCAGCTGGCGGTTCTCACCGGCCGAGCTGGCGGTGCTGGAACCACTGGCCGTGGTCAGCAGCATCTCGCGCATCTGTTCGACCGTGGCGAACTGGTTGACGGTACGCACCAGGTAACGCTGCGAACCTTCTTCCAGACGACCGCCGGAAAGATTGACGTTCTCCTGCTGCAGGCGCTGGATCACCGTGTCCAGCGACAGACCGAGCGCGGCCAGCTTGCGCTGGTCGATATCGACCTGGATCTCATCCTCAAGACCACCGCCGACCTTGACCGCAGCCACGCCGCTGACCGGCTCCAGCTTGCGCTTGAGGTCTTCATCGGCATAGCGACGCAGCTCCATCAGGCGGCGCACTGCATCGGCGTCGTTGCCAGCGTCCTGCTTGGACGACAGCGCCAGCCGCATGATCGGCTGGGTCGAGGGATTGAAGCGCAGCAACACCGGCGGCTTGGCCTCCAGCGGCAACTGCAGCGTCTCCATCTTGTCGCGCACGTCCAGCCCAGCCTGCTGCATGTCCGTGCCCCAGGCGAATTCCAGCACCACGTCGCTCTGACCCGTGCGGGAAATGGACTTGAGCTTGCGCAGACCCTTGACGATGCCCAGCGCCTCTTCGGCCGGCTGCGAAATCAAGGTTTCCACCTCGGCCGGCGCTGCACCTTCGTAATCGGTACGCACGGTCAGGGTGGGATAACTCAGGTCCGGCAGCAGCTCGACCTTCAGGCTGGACAGCGAGATCAGGCCAAACAACACCAGGGTCAGCGTCATCATCGCGATGGTGACGCGGCGGCGGGTGGCGAACTCGATCAGATCGAAGCCACCGCCGGAAGCCGACGGTCCGTGGTCACTCATTGTTTGGTCGCCTGTGCGGCTGCCGGCGCCTTGGCCGCCGCTGCGACCGCCTTCTCCTTGCCGATCACCTGCACCGCACTGCCTTCACGTAACGCAGCCTTGCCGGCGATGACGACTTCATCACCCTGCTTCAGGCCGTTGCGCACCTCAATGAAGCCAGCATCGTCGTAACCCAAGGCCAACTCGGTACGCACGGCCTTGCCGTCACGCACCACATAGACCGCCGGCTTGCCGCCGTCTTCCAGCAGCGCGGTACGCGGCACCACCAGCGCATCGGCGCGCTGGTCGTAGTTGATGCTCAGGCGGCCGAACATACCGGCCTGCAATGCGTCTTCGCCGGTGAACGTCGTCACCACGCGGAAGGTGCCGGTGCCGTTGTCGACCACTGGCGCAACACGATCCACCGTACCGGTGAACGGCTTGCCCGGCAGCGCGTCAACCTGCAGCGATACGGCCTGGCCCGGCTTGAGCTTGGCGATTTCGCGCTCGGGCACATTGAGGGTGGCTTCGAGCTGGGCGCTGTCGACGATGCGGATGATCGGCGAGTTGATCTGCACGAAGTTGCCCGGCTTGATGTCACGCGAGGCGACCACGCCGCTGATCGGCGCGACCACCGTCGTGTAGGACAACTCCAGCGTC
The DNA here is from genome assembly GCF_056760135.1 of Stenotrophomonas sp. STEN023. NCBI lineage: Bacteria > Pseudomonadati > Pseudomonadota > Gammaproteobacteria > Lysobacterales > Lysobacteraceae > Stenotrophomonas > Stenotrophomonas sp. STEN023. The sequence continues at coordinate 36,857 of NZ_JBRREF010000015.1, forward strand.
GCCATCCGGTACATCGCCCGTGCGTTTTCCAGGTCATAGCGCAGCTGGTCCACGTCAGCGGCGCTGACCAGCTGCTGCTGGACCAGCTTCTCGGCGCGGTGATAGCTGTTCTCGAGCTTGCGCATCTGGGCTTCGCTCTGTGCGACGCTCAGGCGCGCACGGTCCGGATCCAGCCGAACCAGTGCCTGCCCGGCGCGTACCAACTGGCCCTCCTCGACCAGCACCGCCAGCGCCACACCGGAGGTCTTGGCGACCACCTGCGACTCAGCGCGCGGCTCAAGCGCGGCGGTACCGGTATAGCTGGCGGCAATGGCACGGCGCTCGGCCTTGGCCACTTCCACCGGCACGGCGTCGCTGGCCTTCTGCTCATCCGGCGTCTTGGCCTTGGCTTCCTCGCCACCGGCTTTGCAACCGCCAAGCAACAGGGAAGTGGTGATCAGGAGTGCAGCAGCGCAGCTTCCGGTGCGGGCGTGCAGAGTGAAAAGTCGCGACATCGTCTTGTCCCTGGGGATGCGTAGGCAGGTGTTGTAGCAAAGTATTGCACCACCCCACACCCACACCATGCCCCGAAAGTCATGGTTACCACTAATAGGTATGAGTTACCGCAGTGCAGCATCCAAGCACCTGTTCCGAACAGGTAAATACGCGGGCTATACTCGGCCCGTTCCTCTTCCCCACGGCGGAACAACAGACCCGCTCACCGGACAAGGAAACCATGCGCTCGCAGCCGCTCGCCGCTTGTTTCGCTCTGGCTTTTGCCCTGCTCTCCGGGGCCGCCCACGCTGATACGCAGTCTGCTACACCCGCCGTGTCTCCCGCCCCTGCGCCTGCCGCCGCTCCCGCGCCGGCCAGCAGCGGCAATGCCGACGCCGGGCGCACCTTGGCTTACACCTGCCAGGGCTGCCACGGCATCACCGGCTACAAGAACGCCTACCCGAGTTATCGCGTGCCGAAGATCGGCGGCCAGTCAGCGCAATACCTCACCCAGGCCCTGACCGAGTACCGCGAAGGCAAGCGCAAGCATCCCACCATGCAGGCGCAGTCGATGAGCTTCAGCCCGCAGGACATCGCGGACCTGTCTGCTTACCTGTCCACCATCAAATAAGCATCGCTCATGTCGAAAGCCACGCACGCAACGCGTCTCGCCATCGTCTTGTTCGCTGCCTGTTCCTTGGCTGCCTGTTCGCAGTCCGAGGTCGAATCGTCCGGCAAGTCCGCCGCCGATCCGGGCCACGCCAGTGGTGAACATGGTTCCCGTTCCTCCGCCGGCTTACCGCAAGGGCGCATCGCTGCCGGCGAGCACTTGGCCAATGCCAAAGGCAAGGCAACCGGGCAGAGCTGCATCGACTGCCACGGCGCCGACGGCAACAATCCGATCGACCCGACCTACCCCAAACTGGGCGGCCAATATGGCGACTACCTCGCCCACGCCCTGCAGGCCTACCGTGGCGGTAGCCGCGACCACATGCTGATGACCCCGCAGGCGCAGAACCTGAGCGATCAGGACATCGCCGACCTCGCCGCCTATTTCGGCAGCAGGCCAAGCCAATTGCGCGACCTGCACGGCGTGGATTGAGCGCAACCATCGGGGCACCGCACTGACACAACAAAGCCGCCCTCGGGCGGCTTTGTTTTCAATACGCTTCGCATTGTTTGTGGGAGCGGTGTAAGCCGCGAAGCTGACACTGATGGAGCACCACTTACTTGTGCCACCTCAAGCGCCATCTGCATCGCGGCTTACATCGTTTCCACAACGGATACCTGATCACGCATGCCACTCTATCGATGTTCGATCTGCGGCGAGAACTTCCCGGGTGCCCTGCTGGGCAAGCCCTCGCCCATTGGCTTCTATGCAACCCGCTTCGTGGAGGCAGCAACCCGAGATGAGGCAGAAGCGCAGGTTCTGGATCTGCTTCGAGACGAGGATGTACTGCAAATTCCTGCTGAACTACGCAACGAGGACGCCCGGGTTTTCTTCGAGGAGATCGCAGAGGTCAGCGCCGGCAGCGAGCGTGTACCGAACTCCGGTTTCACATTCTTCGTCATGGGCAGCTGAATTCCTGAGGACAAAAGCTGTTGCAGCTGTACGTCAACAATCCCAAGGTGCGCTGCGGTCACCTCAGCTACGTTGCTTGGTCTGCACCAAGCATCGCTTGTGGGAGCGGCGTACGCCGCGAAGCTGGCACTGCCGAAGCCCAATGCATATGCGGCATCTGATTCGGCATGAGCTTCGCGGCTTACGCCGCTCCTACAAGAACCAACGCGGCATGCGGCGCACCGCTGGACACTCAGCGACTGCCGTTATCTTCCTGCAGCTCTTTCTTGAACGGAATATCCGGCGGCGGCCGCGCTTCCGCGGGTTGCTCCTGCATGTTCGGGTTGGTCAGGCCACAGCCGCCACCGAACTGCAGCATCGACACCACGCAGGAAATCTTGCTGTTGGAGCCCGGGATCGGTATCTCCACGCTCTTGATGCCCTTGCGCACCCACTCGGCCAGCAGCGACTCATTCGGCGCCCAGTACTTGTCGAACGAGGTTGGAGTGAAACCGTAGGGCGGGCGCTTGAGCCAGGTGCCGGACTCGGCGATGCGCTCACGGCTCCAGGTATCGGTATCCCCGCCGGGCGCGCCGCGCCTGGCCGCGTCCTGCGACTGCCCCTCATTGCCGCCAAGCTTTACGCTGCCATCGGCGTTGAAGAGCCCTGCCCCCTTGTCAGCCTGACCGCCAGCGCTGCCAGCAACCTGACGCTGGGAAGCACCCCAATCATCGCCACGCGTCGGCGCAGCCCAACCGCCACTGCGGTCGGCAGGTTTTGGTCCAGCTCCCGGGCTTGTACCCGGACGTGGACTCGGATTGGCGGCCGCAGCCTGCCCCGTAGCGCGCGCCGCGCTCGTCGAAGTGCTTGCCTGTGCCGTGCTGGCGGATGCCTGGGCTGCAGCGGGAGCACTCGAAGCCAATGTTGCCGGCTTGTCCGGCACGCCTGCTACCGAACGCTCACGCACCGCCGTTGTTGGCGTCCTTACCTGCACTTCGGCGTTGCGTGCGGGCACCGCAGCCATCGCTACCGATTCCTGCGGTGCGGTTTCGATCTGGCGCTCACGCACACCCAATTGCGGCGTACGCACCTGCACCTGCGTCTCGCGCACGCGCGGCTGGGCGAGCGTGACCGATTGTTGCTCGGCGACATCGATCTGGCGCTCGCGCACCTGTACCTGGGATGGGCGCGGCTGCACGGCGATCTCTGCGGGCTGGCGCAGGGAAGGAACTGGTTGCGGACGATCAACCGCAGTTTCGACAGTACGCTCACGCACCTGGGTTTCCCGCGTGCGAAGTGTCGGCGCAGCCACCGTGACCGGTGGCACGATGAAATCGGTGGTTGGCCTGGTCGTTTCAGTAACCTGCAAAGGCTGCTCGACAGGCGGCGCAGGCTCAGGCGTTGCTGGTGCAGCCGCAGCTTCCGGCACCGCTTGCGCAACCGGCGGTTGCTCGACGTGCTGCTCGACGTGCTGCTCGGCCTGCTGTTCACTGGGTGCAGCTGCGGCACTCGCTGCAGGCGGCGAAACCTGCGTTTGCGTGGAGCCTGCAGCCTGCGCCACGGCCGCCGCAGCGCCCGCACCGGCCTCCGCATCCGGCGCACCACCGCCTTCATCCTGGGCGGTGCCATCGCCAATGAACTCCACCTGCACGCGCTCGCCTTCCTCGGCGTTCTGCTCGGGCACATTGCTGCGCACCAGCGCCACCCATAGCAGCAGCAAGGCAAACAGCACGTGCAGGCCGGCACTGAAGAAACCGGCGAACCAGCGCAGACCACGCTGGTCGCGCGGCGGCGGATCGCCTCCATTCCAGAACAGCAGCACGATGATCCGCCACAACGGCAGCGGTGCAGCCACGGCGTCGCGCGGGCGTGGCGGTCGCGCTGCCATGACCCCGGCAGCATCAGCATCAACAAACGCCGACAGCCCCCTGGACACGCGCGTGCGCAGCCAGTTGCTCCAGCTATACGGCATGCCGGTGCGGCGATCGTGCAGGATGCTGGTCTGCCGGCGCGCGGCCAGCAGATTGATCAGCTCGGTAACCGATGTCACCGGCATGCGTGGTAGCGGCTCAGCCCGCGCCGTCGCGCGGGATATACGGCGCCTGACCGGTTTCGTGGTCGGTGGCGTCGCGCACGGCGGTGATGCCCGGCACCCGGCCCATCAAAGTCTTCTCGATCCCCTGCTTCAAGGTCACATCGGCCATGCCACAACCATGGCAGCCACCGCCGAAGCGCAACAGCACCACGCCATCGGCCGACACTTCCTGCACCGCGACACGTCCACCATGCGAAGCCAGCTGCGGATTGATTTCGTTCTCGATCACCCAACGCACACGCTCGACGATGGACGCTGCATCGCCGGGGGCTTCCCCCTTGATCTTGGGCGCCTTGATGGTCAGCTGCTGGGTTCCGGCAGCCTGGGTGACGATGTCGATTTCGGCGCCGTCCAACCACGCCACACTGGTGGCAGCGATATACAAGGTGAAGCCATCGCAGTCCACGGCCCACTCATCACCGAGCAGGTCAGCCGGCTCGGCAAATTCAAGCCGCGCATCGGCGCTGGGGGTTCCCGGGTCCATCGCGCTCAGGCGCACACCCATTCCGGGCACGGCCTCGCGTTCGATCAACTTGCGGAAATGCGTTTGGGCGGTATCTGATATCTGGATCATGCGGGTATTCTAGCCGTGTCTTGGTTGCCACCGATGGGACAGTGATTCCAACGACGGCACAGTTCAGTCACCTGTTATGGAGGTTTGCATGGCCCCTGATCTCATCCCGCTGGCACAAGCGCACTGCAGCCCGCGCCGGGGCAGCGAATATCGCCTCAGCCAGGCCCGCATCGCCGAGCTGCTGCCGCAGGTCCCGGGTTGGGAGCTGGCCGAGAACGGCCAGGCCCTGACCCGTACATTCCGCTTTGACAACTACCACGGCACCATGGCGTTCGTGAACGCGCTGGCCTGGGTTGCGCACCGCGAAGACCACCACCCTGACCTGGGCGTGCACTACGACCGCGCCGTTGTGCGCTTTTCCACCCACGATGTGGGCGGCCTGAGCGAAAACGACTTCATCTGTGCCGCCAAGGCATCCGCACTAACGGAGCAATGACATGAAACTGCGTCTGCTGTTCGCTGCATTGGGCACCGTGGCCACCTTGAGCGCCTGCAACTCCTCCGACCAACCGCCCGCGCCGACCGTCGCCCCGACCGAAGTGGCTGCCGTGCAGACCCCGCCGCCGGACTACCCGGCCGAACTGGCCTGCACCGGCGTCGGCGGCAAGAGTGTGCTGCGCGTGGTGGTTGGCCCGCAGGGCACGCCTACCGAGGTCTCGCTGGTCACCAGCAGTGGCAACAGCCAGCTGGACGACTCCGCCGCCCGTCGCGTGCGCGAGTGGAAGTTCAACCCGGCCACCCGCAACGGCCAACCGGTGCCCACCACTATCCAGGTACCGGTCAGCTTCAACCCGCCGGACCCGAAGCCGAATGAGTGCTTTGCCATCGAAGAACGCGCGCGTCGTGGCAGCTGATCACGACTGATGCATCCGGTTACCCCCGAAAATCTATGGATGGCCTTCGGGCTGACCCTGGCTGCCGGCCTGGCGACCACCGTCGGCAGCCTGATGGTGGTGTTCTCCAGGCGCCCCAACCCGCGCCTGCTGGCCTTTGGCCTAGCCTTTGCCGGCGGCGCGATGGTCTATGTGTCGCTGTCGGAGATCCTGAACAAGTCCGTGGCCTCGTTCGCGCTGGCTTATGGCGACCGTCTCGGCTTCACCTACGGCACGCTCTGGTTCCTGGGCGGCGTGCTGCTGGTGGTGTTGATTGACCATTTCGTGCCCAACCCGCACGAAACATTGGACAAACAAGACCCTGCGTTCAAGGAAAAGACCCGCAGCAACATCCGCCGGGTCGGCCTGCTCAGCGCAGTGGCGATCACCGCACACAACTTCCCGGAAGGCTTGGCAACCTTCTTCGCCACCCTCGAAAGCCCGTCGGTCGGCCTGCCGCTGGCCTTTGCCATTGCCATCCACAACATCCCCGAAGGCATTGCCATCGCCGTACCGGTGTACTTCGCCACCGGGCGCAAGTCCTATGCGGTTTTCGCCAGCCTGCTGTCTGGCCTGGCCGAGCCGGTTGGCGCCGCCATCGGCTACTTCGCTCTGGCCGGCTCGCTGTCCCATGCCACCTTCGGCGCGGTATTCGGGCTGATCTCCGGCATCATGGTGTTCCTGGCCCTGGATGAACTGCTACCGGCCGCCAAGCGTTACGCCAAGGGCCACGAGACCGTCTATGGACTGGTGATCGGCATGGCGACGATCGCGGTGAGCCTTGTGCTGTTCAAGTGGTAGGAGGCAGGGAGCGACACGCAACCCTGCCAGATCCGGAACCGGTTCTTTTGTGGGAGCGGCGTAAGCCGCAAAGCTTACACACCATCAGACATCCGGGATGCGGGAGGCTCCAAGCAAGGTCAGCTTCGCGGCTCACGCCGCCCCCACAAACCCTTGCCCCCCCCGATCCCGGCGTCAGACCTTCAAAGCCTGTTCATCGCCTCAACCAGATCCGGCGGCAGCGGCGCATTCAGCACATAAGGTGTCTTGCCGCCGTCCAGCGCGAACTCCAACGAGGCCGCGTGCAGGAACAGGCGTTTAAGCCCGATCTGCTCACGAAAGCGCTTGTTGACTGCAGGATCGCCGTATTTGTCGTCACCAGCGACCGGATGGCCGATGTGCTGGGCATGCACGCGGATCTGGTGGGTACGCCCGGTCTCAATCCGGACTTCGCAGTAGGACTGGCCGCCGCGACGCTCCAACACCTTGAAATGACTCAGCGACGGCTTGCCGATCGCATTCACCTGAACGTGGCGCTCGCCGCCCTGGCGCAGGCCGACATGCAGCGGCGCGTCCACACTCATCACGCCGTCGGGCATGCGTCCGGCCAGCAAGGTCAGGTAGCGCTTCTGGATGCCGCCATGGTCTTCACGCAGCAAGGCCTGCAGCTCGACCAGTGCCGAACGCTTCTTGGCGAGGATCAGCAGGCCGGAGGTGTCCCGGTCCAGCCGGTGCACCAGTTCCAGGTTCATGTTCGGCCGCAGCGCGCGCATGGTCTCGATCGCACCATGGCTGATACCGCTGCCGCCGTGGCTGGCGACGCCAGTCGGCTTGTTGATCACCAACAGCTTGGCGTCCTCGAAGACGATGGCTTCTTCCATACGCTGCAGGAAGCTGCTCGGCGGCGGCGCTTTGTCTCCAATCTCATTGAGATTGACCGGCGGAATACGCACCTCTTCGCCGCCGTCCAGCTTGCGGTCGGCCTTGGCGCGGCCACCATTCACGCGGACCTGGCCACTGCGGACCAGTTTGTAGACCAGGCTGCGTGGCGCGCCCTTCAGCTGACCCAACAAAAAGTTGTCCAGTCGCTGTCCTGCCCTGTCTTCGGGCACTTTGATCATGCGCACGCTGCTCTTGGCGGCAGGCGGTGCGTGGGGCTTGTCGGAATCAGTCATCGGCCTATTTATTCTGCTACACTCGGGGGGCGATATAAGGGTTTGATTTCGTTGGAAGTTGGTCAGGGCCAGAAGCCCCGCTCCCTACGAATCCGGCACAGTGCGCGGCCACCGCCCCCGGGGCGGCCATGTTAGCGGCTCGTCGGCGTTCCCGGCCATCGCCGGATGCCAAAAAAGCATCCGAGCTGGACGAAACCCATGTCCCGCGCGACGCCATCGGCCACGGCCGCGGGCGGCCGCCGGCCCTGAAACACCTAAAACAAGAAAGAAGCGCTCCCGCGGCCTGCCGTGGTGTCGTAGCGCTGGAAACCCAAGCCGCCCTGCCCGCGCCTGCGCGAATGGGCGGCGAACCGTGTCCAGAGGCGAAACCCCATGGCGTTCCGCGCGGTAGCAGCGCGCGAGGAACGCACAATGAAGCGAATGCTGATCAATGCCACGCAGGCTGAAGAACTGCGCGTGGCCATCGTCGACGGGCAAAACCTGTACGACATCGACATCGAGCAACCGTCCAAGGAACAGAAGAAGTCCAACATCTACAAGGGCCGCATCACCCGTCTTGAGCCGTCGCTCGAGGCTGCCTTTGTCGAGTACGGCGGCGACCGCCATGGCTTCCTGCCGCTCAAGGAAATCTCCCGCGACTATTTCCAGGCGGGCGTGGACCACAACAAGGCCTCCATCAAAGAACTCCTGCGCGAAGGCCAGGAAATCGTCGTGCAGGTCGACAAGGAAGAGCGTGGCAACAAGGGCGCCGCCCTGACCACCTTCATCTCCCTGGCCGGCCGTTACATGGTGCTGATGCCGAATTCCCCCTCTGCCGGCGGCGTGTCCCGTCGCATCGAGGGTGAAGACCGCGCCGCCCTGAAGGAAGCGCTGGACAAGCTGAACATCCCTGACGACATGGGCGTGATCATCCGCACCGCCGGCGTTGGCCGCGATGCCGAAGAGCTGCAGTGGGATCTGGACTATCTGTTGCAGGTATGGCGTTCGATCGCCGAAGCCGCACTGACCAAGCCGGCCCCGTTCCTGATCTACCAGGAATCGCGCCTGATCGTGCGCGCCCTGCGCGACTACCTGCGCTCGGACGTCGGTGAGATCCTGGTCGACACCGAAGAGCTGTACGAGACCGCGCGCGACTTCATGCAGCAGGTGATGCCGCAGACCCTGCGCAAGCTCAAGCATTACAAAGACGACATCCCGCTGTTCAACCGCTTCCAGATCGAATCGCAGATCGAGGCGATCTACGAGCGCAACGTGCGCCTGCCGTCCGGCGGCTCGATCGTGGTTGACCAGACCGAGGCGCTGACCGCGGTCGACGTCAACTCGGCCCGCTCCACCAAGGGCAGCGACATCGAAGACACCGCCTTCCAGACCAATCTGGAAGCCGCCGAAGAAGTCGCCCGCCAGCTGCGCCTGCGCGACCTGGGCGGCCTGGTGGTCATCGACTTCATCGACATGTCCTCCAGCAAGCACCAGCGCGAAGTCGAAAACCGCCTGCAGAATGCGCTGAAGTACGACCGCGCCCGCGTCCAGCTGGGTCGCATCTCGCGCTTCGGCCTGATGGAAATGAGCCGCCAGCGCCTGCGTCCGAGCCTGGGCGAATCCAGCCAGATCGTCTGCCCGCGTTGTGACGGCCAGGGCCGCATGCGCAGCATCGAGTCGCTGTCGCTGTCCATCATCCGCGTTGCCGAAGAGCATGCGATGAAGGAGAACACCGGACAGGTGCTGGTCCAGGCCCCGGTCGAGATCGCCAACTACCTGCTCAACGAGAAGCGCAGCGCCCTGCGTGAAATCGAGCAGCGTCACGACGCGCCCATCGTCATCGTTGCCGATGAGCAGCTGCACACCCCGCACTACGAAGTCACGCGCCTGCGCGACAACGAGCTGGGTGAAGAGTCGAGCAAGCCCAGCTACCAGCGCGGCACCCCGCGCAAGCTGCCGGTGCATGCACTGACCAAGGCTCAGCTGAACATCCCGGCGCCGGCCGTGACCCACGTCAAGCACAGCCAGCCTGCGCCGATCCGTGAAGTCGTCGAAGCCGCCCCGGCTCCGGCACCGGTTGCCGCACCTGTCGCTCCCGCCGCTGGCGGCGTGATGGGCTGGCTGAAGCGCGTGTTCGGCGGCGAACCGGCCCCGGCCGCACAGCCGGCACAGCCGCAACGCCAGGACAACGGCCGCAACAACCGCAACGAGCGCGGCAACCAGCGCCGTGATGGCCGTAACGGCCAGCAGGGTCGCGGTGGCAACGGCAATGCAAATGCGGGTGGCAACGCCAACGGCAACCGCCGTGATGAGCAGCGCCGCGAAGATCGTCGCCAGAACGCAGACAAGCCGCAGCAGCAGGCCCAGCCGCAGGCGCAGAACAACGCCCAGCAGCAACCCAAGCAGCGCAATGAGCAGCCGCGCGGCGAGCAGGCCCAGCAGCAGCCCAAGCAGCAGCGCAACAACGAGCAGCAGCAGGCCAAACAGCCCAAGCAGCCGAAGCAGCCCAAGCCGCAGCAGGACGCCGACAAGCAGGCCCAGCAGCAGAACGTGCAGGGTGAGAAGCCCGCACGCCAGCAGCAGCCACAGCAGGAAGCCGCTCGCGCAGCTGCACCGGCCGTCGCAGCACCGGTCGTTGCCGCAGCAGCGATTGTTGCCAACGAAGCCATTGCCAACACCGATGCCGCGGTGAAGGACACCAACATCGCTGCCGAGATCGCCAAGCCGGCGGTCGTCGCCGAGGAGCAGCCGGCAGTGGCTGTGGTTCTCGACGAGAACGGCAACCCGGTTGCAGCAGCTGAAGACGGTGCCGGCGAAGCCGGTGGTCGTCGCCGTCGCGGTCGCCGCGGTGGCCGTCGTCGCCGTCGTGGCAATGGTGAAGGCGCAGCCGCTGGTGAAAACGCGGGCGGTGACGAGGACGGCCTGGACGCTTTTGATGATGCCGATGGCGAAGTCAATGAAGCTCCGGCCAAGCCCGCCAGCAGCCAGCCCGAGTTCGAGTTCGATGACGAGCCCGCAACCCCGGCCGCACCAGTGTCCGCTCCGGTAGCAGCAGCCAAGCCGGTTGTTTCCGCACCCGTGCAGGTTGCCGCAGCTGTTGTTGCCGCAGCACCCGTCGCTGTTGTCGAAGCAGCTGCATCGGCACCGGTTGCTGAAGCCCCGGTCGCTGAAGCCTTTGTCGCAGCAAGCGCACCGGCTCCAGTCGCTCCCGTCGAAGTGGCAGCTGCCGCTGAGCCGGTAGTCGTCAAGGCCGAGCAGGCGGCCAGCGCCCCGGTGGAAACCGTCGCTGAAGCAGTCGTGGCAGCACCGGTGGTCGCCTCTGTGGAGGTGCCCGTCGCTGCCCCGGAAGTTGTCAGCGCACCGGCAGAAGTCGCCGCTGCACCGATCGCGCCGGCCGCCGCTGCTGAACCGGTCAACGCAACCCCGATCAGCGTCCAGCAGCCGGAACCGCCCGCAGCAGTAGTTGCACAGCCTGCAGCACCGGAGAACGGGCAGTTGTTCGCCCAAGCCCCAGTTGTTGAGGAAACTGCCGAGAAGCCGGTCGTCGAGACTGCAGCGCCAGCCGCGGTGGCTGCACCGACGCCTGTCGTAGCCGCTCCTGCCGTAGACGCGGAAAGCGTCGCAGCAGAGACGGATGCCGAGGCCGAGAAGCAGGAAGACGACCAGCCGCGCAGCGTCTGATCCGTCCAAGCAAGTTGAAAAGCAGAAAGCGGCCCTGGGGCCGCTTTCTGCTTTTCTGGGCCATGCAATCAGAGCGCCGAAGGTTCATCGCCGTTGTAGGAGCGGCGTAAGCCGCGAAGCACGCAGATCATCAGATGGCACAGGCCTCTGCCGCTCCAGCAACGCCAGCTTCGCGGCTTACGCCGCTCCTACAACACCCAGGTCGGCATCTGGTTTTTTTGTAGGAGCGGCGTGAGCCGCGAAGCACATAGATCATCAGACCGCATAAGGCTTGGCGGCTTCAGTAGCGCCAACTTCGCGGTTCACACCGCTCCCACAAACAGATAGTCGCCAAGCCATTGTCAGACTGGACAATTGGCATGTGAGCATGGCCCGCTCAAACAAAAGGAGCACAGCGCTATCGCCATGCTCCTTCTGATGCGACTGCAGTTGAAGGGCGCTGTTCCCCGGAACAATGCCTGCCAGAACCCTCTCGACTCAAATCGCCCTGGTCGGATCACCAACGCCGTACTGAGCGGCCAACCGGGCCAACGCGATGTTGTCCTGCACGCCCAGCTTCTGGAACAAGCGCGCCTTATGGGTATTCACCGTCTTTGCGCTGAGGCTCAGGCGGCGGGCAATTTCTTCCTGGCGATGGCCCTGGATCAGCAGCAAAGCCACTTCCAGTTCGCGTGGCGAGAGCAGATCGAACGGCGATGCGCCGCCTTCCAGATTGGACAACGCAAGATTCTGCGCAATGCTGGTGGCCAGATAACGCTTGCCGATGGCAACGTCATGCACGGCGCGGATCAGCTCTTTCGAATCACCGCCCTTGCCTACGTAGCCGGAAGCACCAGCTTCCAGCAAACGCTTGGGCATCGGCCCGTCTTCCAGCACGGAGACGATGATTACCTTGGTGCCGTGATCACCCTTGACGATGCGTTCGGTGATCTCCAAACCACTCAGGCCCGGCAGGTGCAGATCGCAAAGCACGACGTCTGGTTTCAGACGGCGGATCTGCGGCAGCGCGGCATCTCCGCTGTCTGCTTCACCGATGACTTCTATCCCGGTTTGCCCCGAAAGAATCATCCGAATGCCCGTGCGCACTAGTGCGTGGTCATCGATAAGAAAAACGCTGATGGTCATGAAGGATTCCTCGCGACGAGGTGACAGTTGAAGCCTTGGGCGCGGCAAAATCCGAGCATGCGAGGCGACGGACCTCCCCCGTCCCTCATGGCAAGGCCATGTGTATTATCAAGCAGAAGTGGCCCAACTAGGCTCTATCGGACACCCACACGCAGGAAATGTATCTGTAGTTTTGAGCATCAGGATGATGCGGTTTATGCGCCTGCGGCTGGCGAGCTCACTATGCCGTTGCAGCCAATACTGTATCCATCAGGTCAATTCGTCCAATGACTTAGGACTTCTCTTACCTTTTCGACAATCCCAATTGCAATGCGCTTCACGGCGTCGGCAGGGACCAGCGCTGGCGGAACATCACCGTATACACGCCTGTCACCCAGATCATTGCGGCACACCAGCCACCGAGAATGTCCGAGGGGTAATGCACCCCCAGGTAAACCCGGGACAACCCTACCGAGACGACAAAACCGCTGACCAGCGCTACCACTGGCCAGCGCCAGCGCGTGCGCCAGGTCAAAAACACCAGGGTCAGCGCCAGCGTCATCGAACCCATCGCGTGCCCGCTGGGGAAGCTGAACGTGCTTTCCGGCGCAATCGATTCCCACAAACTGGGGCGTTCACGCTGGAAAATCTGCTTGCTGCCCAGGTTCAACAGCGCCGAACCGATGAACGCCGTCGCCGCAAATGCGGACTTGCGCCAGCGCCGCCGCAACAGCAGCACCGCCACGATCACGATATCCAAGGGGATGACGCCCCACTGGTAGCCGAGCTCGGACATCAGCACGAAGAAGCCGTTCAGGCCGGGCGTCGCCATCGCATGCATGCGCAGCAGCAGCGCAGCATCGAAGTGGAAGGCCTCCGCCTCATGGATCTCGTCGGCCAGTGCCACGAAACCCGCCAACGGCAGCAGAACCCCGATGAACAACACCACCAGCCGCCACGCATTGTGGGCGAGCCAGCGGCGCAGACCGGCAGCTTCGCTCCGGGAATCAACCGGAGCTTCGTGCATACCGGGTCTCGACATAGTCATCAATCAACGCCACGAACTCATGGGCGATGTTGTCACCACGCAAGGTGACTTTCTTTTCGCCATCAACAAACACTGGCGCAGCCGGGGTTTCGCCGGTGCCCGGCAGGGAAATGCCGATATTGGCGTGACGCGACTCACCCGGACCGTTGACGATGCACCCCATTACCGCAAGCGTCATGTTCTCCGCGCCGGGGTGACTGACGCGCCACACCGGCATCTTCTCGCGTACGTGGTTCTGCACCACCTTGGCCAGCTCCTGGAAGAACTCGGAGGTGGTGCGGCCACAGCCCGGGCAAGCGGTGACCATCGGCGTGAAAGCGCGCTGACCGGTGGTCTGCAGCAGCTCCTGGGCGACGATGACTTCCTGCGTGCGCGACTGGCCCGGCTCGGGCGTCAACGAGATGCGGATGGTATCGCCGATGCCTTCCTGCATCAGCACCGCCAGCGCCGCCGACGAAGCGACGATGCCCTTGCTACCGATGCCGGCCTCGGTCAGGCCAAGGTGCAATGCGAAATCCGAGCGCAGCGCCAGGTCCCGGTAGACGGCAATCAATTCCTGTACGCCACTGACCTTGGCCGACAGCACGATGCGATCGCGCGGCAGGCCCAGCTCAACCGCGGTCTCGGCCGAGTCCAGCGCCGAGCGGATCAAGGCCTCACGCAATACGCGACCGGCATCCCAAGGCTGCGCACGCTGGCTGTTCTCGTCCATCAGCTTGGCGGCAAGCGCCTGATCCAACGAGCCCCAGTTGGCGCCAATGCGCACCGGCTTGTTGTACTTGATGGCAAATTCGATCAGCTGCGCGAACTGGGTGTCTTTCTTCTTGCCGAAGCCGACATTGCCCGGATTGATGCGGTACTTGGCCAGCGCCTCGGCGCAGGCTGGCTCGCCTGTCAGCAGCTGGTGGCCGTTGTAATGGAAGTCGCCGATCAGTGGTACATCGATGCCCATCATCGCCAACTTCTCGACGATGCGCGGAATGGCCGCGGCCGACTCGGGGTTGTTGACGGTCAGTCGCACCATCTCCGAGCCAGCGCGCCAGAGCTCAGCCACCTGCTTGACGCTGGCAGCCACATCGGCGGTATCGGTATTGGTCATCGACTGCACCACCACGGGATTCCCGCCACCCACCTTGACGCCGCCAATGGCAACGGACTGGGTGATGCGGCGGGGCCACGAGGTAGCGTCGGTGGGCGGTGTTGGGCGGGTCACGGCGTCATGCATGGCCCATTTTAGCGCGCCAGCCGCCCCCACGGCATGAACCTTGGATTGCATGGTAGCCACCGCCACAGCATACGATTACGCCATGGAAACCCGAGACACCTCTTTTCTGCGCACGCTGTGCAGCCTGCGCTGGCTGGCCACCGCCGGACAGGCCGCCACCATTCTTGTCGCCACCTGGCTGCTGGGCCTTGAACTGCCGCAGGAACCGTTGTGGGCCGGCGTCGCCGTGCTGGCCCTGTTCAACCTGTACGTGCAGCTACGCGTGCATGACACCGACCCGGCCCCGGTCACCGCCTTCGGCCATATCCTGGTCGATGTCACGGTGCTGACCTGGATGGTGGGCTGGAGCGGCGGCATCGCCAATCCCTTCGGCTCGCTGTTCCTGATCCTGATCGCACTGGCCGCGTTGGCGCTGCCGCTGCGCTGGACACATGCCGTGGCCGCCGCCTGCGTGGGTGGTTATGCGCTGAGTGCGGTATTCGGCCTGCCGCTGGAAGGCGGTTACTTCGACACGATGAGTCTGCACCTGTGGGGGGCAGCGGCCAACTTTCTGCTGTCCAGTGTAGTGGTGCTGGTGTTCTCGACCCGCCTGGCCGCGGCCTTGCGCGAGCGCGAGAACCAGTTGGCGATGTTGCGCGAACGCTTCGTCCGCAATGAAGGCATCGTCGCCTTGGCCACGCATGCAGCTTCCGTCGCCCACGAGCTCAACACGCCGCTGGCGACCATGACCCTGCTCACCGATGACATCGTCGAACAGGGCGCCGCCACCCCGGAAATGCGCGACGACCTGGAAACCCTGCGCGGTCTGCTGGTGCAGTGCCGGGAGAAAGTGCTTGCACTGGCCGCGCCAGCCGATGGTGCAGGTAGTCGCGCGCCGGTATCCATCGCCAGCGTGCTCGAACAATGGCGGCTGGTGCGCCCGACCATCCAACTGCGACGCAACCCCGACGCGCCGCTGCAACTGAAGCTGGATCCAGGCATCGGCCATCTGCTGCAGGTACTGCTCAACAACGCCGCTGACGCCGGCGAACACGCCGGCCGCGCGCAGATCGACCTGGATATACGCATCCACGAGGGCCAGCTTTACGGCGAGGTGCGCGATTACGGCCCAGGCTTCAATGCCAATGACGCCGCCCTGCCCGGCACCTTGTTCAACAGCGGAAAAAGCAACGGCATGGGTGTCGGTCTGGCGCTGTCGCATGCCACCATTGAGCGCCTGCACGGCGAATTGTGGATGCGTCCGGCCGAAGGCCAGGGAGCACGCGTCGGCTTTCGTCTGCCGTTGAACAACATCGAGGTAAGTCCATGAATGCTCCCGCCACCCACGGCCTGCTGGTCGATGACGACCCGCTTTACCTGCGCACCCTGCAGCGCACCCTGGCCCGTCGTGGCATCGAAGCGATCACCGCTACCGACATCTCCAGCGCCATGCAGTTGGCCACGCAGACACCGCCAGCGTTCGCGCTGATCGACCTGAAGCTGGGCAGCGAATCCGGCCTGAACCTGATCCAGCCGTTGCGCGAGTTGCGGCAGGACATGCGCATCCTGCTGGTTACCGGCTATGCCTCCATCGCCACCGCGGTGGAAGCGATCAAGCTGGGTGCCGATGATTACCTGCCAAAGCCGGCGACGGTGCAGATGATCCTGCGTGCCTTGGGCGAAGATGACGAAGCCGGAGAAGAGCCAGAAGATGTCGAGCCCCCGGATGCGATGACGCCGATCAGCCGCCTGCAATGGGAGCACATCCAACAGGCGCTGCATGAAACCGGCGGCAATGTCTCCGCTGCAGCGCGCCTTCTGGGCATGCATCG
Organism: Stenotrophomonas sp. STEN023; assembly: GCF_056760135.1. Classification (NCBI taxonomy): domain Bacteria; kingdom Pseudomonadati; phylum Pseudomonadota; class Gammaproteobacteria; order Lysobacterales; family Lysobacteraceae; genus Stenotrophomonas; species Stenotrophomonas sp. STEN023. Next base: position 53,236 of record NZ_JBRREF010000015.1, read on the forward strand.
GCGCTCATTGCAGCGCAAGCTGACCAAGCGGCCCAGCCCGGAGCGGGACCCGAACCGTTGACAGAGCAATGCTCAAAGCCTCTCTCCCGTTTGCGGGAGAGAGGTTGGGGTGAGGGCAGCTTTGGACGTCTGCTCCAACAGCAAGAGCTACCCCTCCCCAGCCCTCCCCTTGCCTTCGGCAAAGGGAGGGGGCAAAACAGAGCCCCTCTCCCACCTGCGTGGGGCACGAAAAAGCCGCGCATCTCTGCGCGGCTTTTTTCTGCAAGCGAAGATCTGCTATCAGCGCAGCCGCGCCAACAACTCCCGGGTCATCGGGTCAGCAATCTCCACAGCCTCACCCTGCAACGCCGGCAACAACTGGCTGGCCAACTGCTTGCCCAGTTCAACCCCGAACTGATCGAAGGCATTGATATCCCAGACCAAGGACTGCACGTATACCGCGTGTTCGTACATGGCGATCAACGCGCCCAACGACTGCGGAGTCAGCGCATCCAGCAGGATCATCGTGCTCGGGCGTCCGCCCGGGTACTGGCGGTGCGGGTCTTCGCTGTCCTGGCCGTTGGCCAGGGCTTCGGTCTGCGCCAGCAGGTTGGCCAACAAGGCCTGATGGTTGATCTCGTAGGGATCATCATTGCGCACGCAGCCGATGAAATCGGCCGGCACGATGCTGGTGCCCTGGTGCAGGGCCTGGAAGAAGCTGTGCTGCACATCGGTGCCAGCACCACCCCACCACACCGAAACGGTGTCGCCATCGACCGGACTGCCGTCGCGCTTGACCCGCTTGCCCAGGCTCTCCATCACCAGCTGCTGCAGGTAGGCCGGCAACAGCGCCATGCGCTGGTCGTAGGTCATCACTGCGTGGGTGGCGTAGCCCAACACATTGCGATTCCAGATATCGGTCAGTGCGTGCAGCACCGGCAGATTGCTTGCCAGCGGCGCACTGGCTGCATGCGCATCCATCTGCGCGGCGCCTTCCAGCAGCTGGCCAAAACGCTCGAAACCAATTGCCAAGGCAATCGGAAAGCCCACCGCCGACCACAGCGAGTAACGACCACCCACCCAGTCCCACATCGGCAGCACACGCTCGGCGGCGATGTCGAAGGCTTTGGCGGCGCGTTCGGGGTTGGCACTGACGGCGTACAGGCGCTCGCTGCCACCCAGCCAATCGCACAGGATGCGGCCGTTGAGCAGGGTTTCCTGGGTACCGAAGGTCTTGGATATCAGGATGCCGGCGGTAGTCGCCGGGTCCAGCGTCGCCAAGGTGCGCTGCATCGCTGCACCGTCGACGTTGGAAACGAAATGCACGCGAAAACGCGCACCCGATGCCGGACGCAACGCATCGGCAACCAGACGCGGCCCCAGGTCCGAGCCGCCAATGCCAACGCTGACGATATCGGTGACGTTGCTGGCTTCCAGCGCCTTGATCAAGCCGCCCATCTGCGCCTGCACCGCCACCGCTTCAGCGCGCGCAGCCACTGCAACCGGCGCATCGCTGGCGTCGCCGCGCAGTGCGCTGTGCAGCACCGCGCGATCTTCGGTGTGGTTGATTTTCTGGCCAGCGAACAGGCGTTGGAAACCGCCGGCGACATCACGCGCGGCGGCCAGTTCAAGCAGGGCATCCAAGGCCGCGCGGTCGTATTTCTGCCGCGCGAAGTTCACATACAACGGACCGACTTTCAGCGCCAGGCGCTGCACCCGGTCAGGCTCTGCAGCCATCAGCGAGGGAATGCCGGTGCCCTGCAGACGCTGGGCGTGGGCGTGCAATACGTCGAATCCGTTGTTGGTGATCATGCGGCCTGTGTGGGGATGCTGTCGTTGGTGTGGGAGATGCGGTTGTCGCCGTCAACGTAGACAAGCTTGGGCTTGAACGTGCTGGCTTCTTCTTCGCTCATGCCGGCGAAGGCAGCGATGATGATGATGTCGCCCACCTGTACGTGGCGCGCGGCGCCGCCGTTGAGCGAGATCACGCCGCTGCCGGCTTCTGCGCGCAGTGCATAGGTGGTGAAACGGGCACCGTTGGTCACGTCCCAGATGTGCACCTGTTCGAATTCGCGGATGCCGGTCGCCTGCAACAGGTCGTCATCGATCGCGATGGAGCCTTCGTAGTTCAGCTCCGAATGGGTGACGGTAGCGCGGTGAATCTTGGTCTTGAGCAGGGAGAGTTGCATGACAATGCCGAAACTGCGTGAGAAAGGGCGCAGTCTAGCACCGGCGCGCGCCCCTGCCCGCACCGCAACATGACCTTTCCAGCGACGCTCGCCCGGATACAGCAATGGCGCCACAAGGGCGCCATTGGTTGTCATGCGGGGACCTGCCGACGGACAAGCAAAGTCCGCCAGTTGCCCTATTCAGAACCCGCGGATTCAGAACTCAATGTTGTCGATCAGACGGGTATTACCCAGCTTCGCCGCCACCAGTGCCACGCGGGCACCTTCATGGCTGGCGCCCGGCTCGCTCAGATCGGGCATGCGCACCACCGCGTAATCCACCAGGTAGCCGGCAGCCTGCAGCTGTGCTGCGGCCTGCTGTTCCACCACGGCACGCTCGGCACCGCCCAGGTAGGCATCACGCGCGGCCAGCAGCACCTTGCGGATCAGCGTGGCCTGCGGCCGCACATCGGCGGTCAGGTACTGGTTGCGCGAGCTCATCGCCAGGCCATCGGCCTCACGCACGATCTCGCCACCGACGATCTGGATCGGGAACGCCAGGTCGGCCACCATCTGCTGGATAACCGCCAGCTGCTGGTAGTCCTTGCGCCCAAAGGCGGCCACATCCGGCTGTACCTGATTGAACAGACGACTCACCACCGTGCAGACACCATCGAAGTGCCCCGGGCGGTGCGCGCCCTCCAGCAGCGAACTGACACCGGGCACATGCACGTTGGCAGCCAACTCCACGCCAAACGGGTACATCGATTCCACCGTGGGCAGCCACAGCACGTCACAGCCGGCCTTCTCCAGGCCACTGGTGTCGGCCTCGGGTGTGCGCGGGTAACGGGTGAAATCCTCGTTCGGACCGAACTGGGTCGGGTTGACGAAGACGCTGGAGACCACCTTGTCGGCGTGCTCACGCGCCAGCTTCACCAGCGAGTAGTGGCCGGCGTGCAGATTGCCCATGGTCGGCACCAGCGCAACGCGCAGGCCCTCGCGCTTCCAGCCGCTGACAATGGCGCGCAGCCGGGAAAGTTCGGTAACGGTTTCGATCATGATGCGTAAGCGTGTTCTGCGTCGGGGAAGATGCCGGCGCGCACGGCGTCGGCATAGGCACGGACCGCACCGGCCACCGAGCCGCCTTCGGCAAGGAAATCCTTGACGAACTTGGGACGTCGGTGACCGCTGTCCAGACCGAGGAAGTCATGCAGCACCAGCACCTGTCCGTCGCAATCGGGACCGGCGCCAATACCAATGGTGGGAATGGTGATCTCAGCAGTGACGCGGCCGGCAATCGGGGTCGGCACGCATTCCAGCACCAGCAGGCTGGCACCGGCCTCGGCCACGGCCTTGGAGTCGTCCAGCAACTGCCTGGCAGCATCGCCACGGCCTTGCACGCGGTAACCGCCCAGGCGCAACACCGACTGCGGGGTCAGGCCCAGGTGCGAGCAGACCGGAATTTCGCGTTCGACCAGGTGACGGATGATGTCCAGCTTGAAGCCGGCACCTTCGATCTTGACCATCTCCGCGCCGGCCTGCAGCAGCTTGAGCGAGGCATCCAATGCGCGCTCGGCGGTGGCATCGGCACCAAACGGCAAGTCCGAGACCAGCAGCGCGCGTTCCAGCACGCCAGCTACTGCGCGGGTGTGATAAACCACATCGTCAACGCTGACCGGCAGCGTCGAATCATGCCCCTGCACCACCATGCCCAGTGAATCGCCGACCAGGATCAGGTCCACGCCATTGGCATCGAAGGCACGGGCAAAGCCGGCGTCGTAAGCGGTCAACATGACCAGCTTCTGGCCATTGCGCTTGGCCTCGGCCAATGCGGGGACGGTCCAAGGCTTGCTATCTGCGTGTGTGCTCATGTGGTCATAACGGTGGCTTATGAGCCGACCATTATCCCCCTATCGGGTCGATACCGCAGGTATTGATGCCTACCAATACGTCCCGCACTGTTCCATGGCCCGGAATCAGAGCCTCTGGCGCCACGTCGGCCAAGGGCAACAGGGCAAAAGCGCGCTGGTGCAGGAAGGGGTGCGGTACCTGCAGCCGTGGCAGGTCGATCACCTGCTGGCCATAGAGCAGCAGGTCCAGGTCCAGCAGCCTCGGCCCCCAATGCTGGCCCGGCTCGCGCACCCGCCCGAACTGCTGTTCGATCGCCAGCAACTGCTCCAGCAGCTGCGGCGCCGGCAGATCGGTCTGCAGCGCAACGGCTGCATTGATGAAGTCCGGCTGCGCCTCGTTGCCCCAGGCTGGGGTGCGATACAGGCGCGAGCTGGCCAGCAGCTGCACGCCCGGCAGCTGCGCCAGCACATCGATCGCCGAACGCAGGGTGGCAGGCGCGTCACCAAGGTTCGCGCCCAGCCCGATGCACGCTACAACCATCGCTGCTTACTCGCCCGCAGTCGCGCTGCCACCGCCAGGACGACGACGACGGCGACGACGACGCGGTGCCGCGCCCTCCTCCGCCTCGCCATCGGTATGCACCGAATCCAGCCCTGCGCCCACTTCGTGCCCGGCCTCGGCCTGGGCCTCGCGCCAGAACGCGATGTCTTCCTGATGCTCGCTGGAAGCGGCCTGACGCAGGGCCAGGAAATCGAAGGCCGCGCGGAAACGCGGATGGCTCAAGGTGCGCAGCACGCGCTTGCGCTGGCGGGTACTGAAGCGCGACTGCAGCAGCCAGATTTCCTGCATCGGCAGCGAGAAGCGCCGCGGCAGGGCAATCGTGCTCAGCTGATGCAGGGTCACCCGGTCGGCGGCACGGCGCTGCGCCTCTTCCGGCGCCAGGCCCTGCTTCTGCAGGCCGATCAGCGCGCGGCAGAAGGCCGGCCACAGCAGCAGCGCGAACAGGAAGGCCGGCGACACCGGCTCCTCGTTGGCGACACGCTCGTCGGTATTGCGCAGGCCTTCGATCAGGATGCGACGCAGCGCGCCGGTGCGGTTGCTCTTCAGCGCAGCCGCGCTTTCCGGGAACAGCACCGCCAGCAGGCCGTAACGCTCCAGGCCTTCAAAGCTGGCCACGCCATGCCCGGACAGGAACAGCTTGAGCACTTCTTCGAACAGACGGGCCGGCGCAGCCTCGCCCAGCAAGGAAGCAAGGCGCGGAATCGGCTCGGCGGTAGCCGCTTCGATCTCGAAGTTGAGCTTGGCCGCCAATCGCACCGCGCGCAGCATGCGCACCGGGTCTTCGCGGTAGCGCTGCTCCGGGTCGCCGATCAGCTTCATCCGGCGTGCCATTACGTCTTCAAAGCCGCCGGTGTAGTCGCGCACCGAGAAATCCTCGATGGCGTAATACAGTGCGTTGCAGGTGAAATCGCGGCGGACCGCATCGTCCTCGATGGTGCCGTAGACGTTGTCACGGACCAGCATGCCGTTCTCGACCTCGCGGTCGCCGCTGCCGTCATCGCTGTTGGCGCGGAACGTGGCTACTTCGATGATCTCGCGGCCAAACACCACGTGGGCGAGGCGGAAACGGCGGCCGATCAGGCGGCAGTTGCGGAACAACTGCTTGACCTGCTCCGGCGTGGCGTCGGTGGCCACGTCGAAATCCTTGGGGCGTCCACCTACTAATAGGTCGCGCACCGCGCCACCAACAAGATAGGCGCCGAAGCCGGATTCGCGCAGACGGTAGAGCACCCGCAGCGCATTGGGGCTGATATCCCGGCGCGAGATGGTGTGCTGGTCGCGCGGGATCACGCGGACGGTGAACGGCGTTGTAACTATGGAATTGATGTTGGCGCTTCCAGTTGGGTTTTCGGGATTGCCGAGTGGCAACCAGATGCATATACTAGCGCGCTCGCCAGACGCGACCAAACGCTCCCTTCGTCTAGTGGTTAGGACGTGGCCCTCTCAAGGCTAAAACAGGGGTTCGAGTCCCCTAGGGAGCGCCAACTCCGTCTGCGAAAGCAAAAGCCCCGCCCTGCGGGGTTTTTTGCTTTGTACACCTGCCAGCGCCCCAAGGCCCTGGCTCCGGCACGTTTCTTTGCGCCTGCAGCCAAGGCCAATGAGAATGCCCCCGCCCACCCCCTGCGTCCTGATCTAGAATTGCAGGGTTCAAAGCCGGACCCCACCATGCCTTTTGTCGTTACCGAAAACTGCATCAAGTGCAAACACACCGATTGCGTCGAAGTCTGCCCCGTGGACTGCTTCCACGAAGGCCCCAACTTCCTCGTGATCGATCCTGACGAATGCATTGATTGCACGCTGTGCGAACCCGAATGCCCGGTCAACGCCATCTTCCCCGAGGACGATGTGCCGGCCGGCCAGGAAGGCTATGCCGCGCTCAATGCCGAGCTGGCCAAGGCCTGGCCGGTACTGACCGTACGCAAGGACCCCCCGGCCGATGCGGCCGAGTGGGACGGCAAACCAGACAAGCTGAAGCTGCTGGAACGCTGAGCCGCCGCATAGCCAGCCCAACAGCCAGCCAATGAAAAGGGCGCCTGCTTCCGCAGGCGCCCTTTTTTTCTTGCAGAACCGCGGCCTATCAGCCAGCCAGCTTGGCCTTCAGCGCTGCGATCAGCTTGGTCGCCGCTGCATCGGTGGCCGGCATGCCGCGCGGATCCACTGCCGAGACGTAGGCACCGGCATCAACTGCCACCACGCGGACCAGGAAGTTGCTGCCTTCGAAGGCCACATCGTAGGAGCCCAGCAGCTGTGCACGGCTGGCGATGGTCACGCCTTCAACGCCGGCCAGTGCATCACCGACCTTGCCGAAGACCTCATCGCGGCTGCCGCTGACGGTGAAACCGCTCTGCGACGAAGCTGCGGTAGCGGCCGAAGCAGCCGCCGGCTTGATGGCCGAGGCCAGGGCCGGGATCGGTGCCGAGCCAGCGGTGTTGGGCTGGTTCAGATCCGGCGGCACTTCCAGCGGGCGCGCTTCCGGGGCCAGGGCGTAGTCGCCGCGCGCACCGCGCTTGAAGAAACAGCCTGAGGTAGCCACGGCAGTGACCACGCCCAGCAGCACCAGTGAGAACACGCGAACGGTAGAGGTTTGACGCATGGGTGAATCTCCAGAGTTCAAAGGCCGCCAGATCAGCGGCTGGATAGTTCTTCCAACGCACCCACGTCAGCGGCCAGATGATCGGCATGTGCGTGGTGAGGCGCAGAAAGCGGAAGCAGCGGCAAGCGCAGCCCCTGACCGATGCCAATACGCTGCAACAGCGCCTTGACCGGAATGGGGTTGGACTCGACACCGCAAAAATCGTGGTACGGCTCAAGGCGGGCATCCCAGGCCTCGGCTGCCTCGTGCTGACCAGCGCGGGCCAGATCGCACATGGTGCGGTAAGCGCCCGGCAACACATTGGAGCCGACCGAAACCAGACCATCGGCACCGGACAGCATGGAACGGGCGGCCGTGCCGTCGTCACCACTGAGGATGCTGAAGCTGTCGCTGCGCAGTTCCAGCAGCGCCTTCAGGCGGGTGGTGTCAGCCACCGCTTCCTTGATGCCGATGATATTCGGATGCCCGGCCAACTCGGCGACGGTCTCCGGCAGCAGGTCGCAGCCGGTGCGCCCGGGCACGTTGTACAGCACCACCGGCAAACCGCCCTGCTCGGCTACGGCCAGATAATGCTGGCGCAGGCCCTCCTGGGTGGGACGCACATAGGGCGGAGTGACCACCAACGCATGGGTAGCGCCATTGGCGGCCGCGCGTTTGGTCAGGGCAATGGTCCTGGCCGTGCCGGACAGACCGGTGCCAGCCAGCACCGGCACCTTGCCGCCAAACACGGCAAGGGCGCTGCGCAGCAGGCCATCGTATTCATCGTCGGACAGGGTCGAGGCTTCGCCGGTGGAGCCAGCTACCACGACACCTTGCACCCCGGCCTTGAGCTGCAGGGCCAGCAGGCGCTGCCAGGCGTCGGGATCGAGTGCGCCATCAGCCTTGAAAGGCGTCGCCAGCGCGGTGATGAGACCAGATATGGACAAAGGGTCAGTCGCTCTTCGTGGGGGTAAAGAAGCCCGCCGAGCGGCGGGTTCGTGACCGAAAGCATGTTACTTGCCGGTCGAAAGCACGGGCAAGTATGCTGGACACCAGCGAACAGCCCCCAAACGGTGTTGTTCAGACTCATCTAGCACCCGGAACCACCTTGACCGACACCACGCCGCGGCCGCTGCCGACCGAAAACCACCTCCTGATCAACGCCTATACGACGCATCCGGAGTCCCCCCTGCTGTCCGTCACCCGTCGAATCGCCGACAGCGGCTGCAACCTGGTCGATGCCCGTCTGTCCACGGTAGGCCGCGATGTCTCGGTGACCACTCTGGCCACCGGCTCCTGGGACGCCGTCGCCAAGCTCGAAGCCATGCTGACCCGGCTTGAGCGCGAAGAAAGCCTCAAACTGGTGTGGTACCGCACTGCCGCCAAGCAGGCGCAGTCCAACCTGCTGCCGTACATCGTCGAAGTCGTTGCCGCCGACAAGCCCGGCATCCTGTTCCAGCTGGCCGATTTCTTTGACCGCCAGGGCATCACCATCGAGAACCTGCAGAGCACCCGTTACCAGGCCATGCAGACCGGCGCGGAAATGTTCTCCGCGCAGATCACCATTGGCGTACCGTCCAACATGCACATCGCCGCCCTGCGCGACGACTTCCTCGAGTTCTGCGACCACCTCAACCTGGACGCGATCATGGACCCGATGAAGTTCTGAAATTCGCGCGCCCATCACAGGCGCGCTGCGTTTCATGTAATTGCAATCGAATACCCCCAGGCTCCGGAAAGGATCTGATGAACATCGGCGACACCCTGGACCGAAACACCCTAGCACTGCCACTGGCCCTGTCCGGCGGCACCACCAGCAGCCTCGGCGAACTCGCCGGCCAGTGGCTGGTGTTGTACTTCTACCCGAAGGACAGCACCCCCGGCTGCACCACCGAAGGCCTGGACTTCAACGCCCTGCTGCCCAAGTTCAAGCGCGCCGGTGCACAGGTGTTCGGCATCTCCCGCGACTCTGTGAAGTCGCACGACAACTTCTGCGCCAAGCAGGGTTTCAAGTTCCCGTTGATCAGCGACAGCGATGAAGCGCTGTGCAGCGCCTTCGACGTGATCAAGATGAAGAACATGTACGGCAAGCAGGTGCGTGGCATCGAACGCAGTACCTTCCTGATCTCTCCTGACAGCCAGCTCGTGCAGGAATGGCGCAAGGTCAAAGTCGCCGGCCATGCCGATGCCGTGCTTGAAGCACTGAAGGCCGCTCAAACCAAGTGACCCACATCCCGTTCCAACCCACGTCATCGCCCTGCCCTGCAGGTGCGATGGCGTGACCCTGTCCCGCCACCAGGAATCGACGATGACCCGAGGCAAGCGCATCTACGTACTGGATACCAACGTGCTGATGCACGATCCAACCGCGCTGTTCAAATTCGAGGAACATGATGTCTACCTGCCCATGCAGGTGATCGAGGAGCTGGACAACGGCAAGAAGGGCACCACCGAAGCGAGCCGTAATGCCCGCCAGGTGAGCCGCTTCCTCAACGAGCTGATCGAACAGGCCGGCATTGGCAGCGTACAGAACGGCGTGCCGCTGGCACGACCCAAGGGCCTGCAGCTGCGCGGCGCACAGAGCGCCGGCAACCTCTACTTCCAGACCAGCCACTTCGAGGCTGGCAAGAGCTTTGGCAAGGTGATCCCGGACAACGCCATCCTCGGCGCGATCCTGGCATTGAAGGAAGAACACCCGGAAACCCCGGTGGTGTTCATCTCCAAGGACATCAATCTGCGGATCAAGGCGGCCATTGCCGGCATCGACTCGGAAGATTACGAGAACGACCGCGCGCTGGACGATTTCAGCCTGCTCTACACCGGCGCCACCGTGCTGCCGGAAGATTTCTGGAAGAAGCACAGCGAAAGCCTGCGCAGCTGGAGCGACAAGGGCCGCACCAGCTACGAGATCCAAGCCGCCGACGACGAAGACTGGCATCCCAACCAGTACGCCTACCTGGCCGGCGATGACGAAGTAGAACTCAAGGTCAGCAAGGTCGAGGGCGATGGCCGCGTCACCTTGTCGGTGGTCAACGACTTCCGCCACGGCTCGCATTCGGTGTGGGGCATCACCGCACGCAACCGCGAGCAGAACTTCGCCCTCAATGCGCTGATGGACCCGGAGATCGACTTCGTCACCCTGCTCGGCACCGCCGGCACCGGCAAGACCCTGCTGGCCCTGGCCGCCGGCTTGGCGCAGACCATGGACACGCAGCGCTACCGCGAGATCATCATGACCCGCGCCACGGTAAGCGTGGGCGAGGACATCGGCTTCCTGCCCGGCACCGAAGAAGAAAAGATGACGCCATGGATGGGGGCGCTCACCGACAACCTGGAAGTGCTCACCCACAACCAGGACGGCGGTGCCTGGGGCCGTGCCGCCACCAATGATCTGCTGGCCAGCCGGATCAAGATCCGCTCGATGAACTTCATGCGCGGCCGCACCTTCCTGTCGCGCTACCTGATTCTGGACGAGGCACAGAACCTCACCCCGAAGCAGATGAAGACCTTGATCACCCGCGCTGGCCCCGGCACCAAGATCGTCTGCCTGGGCAACGTCGAGCAGATCGACACGCCCTACCTCACCGAAACCACCTCCGGCCTCACCTATGCGGTGGACCGTTTCAAGAATTGGCCGCACAGTGCACACATCACACTGCGCCGGGGCGAACGCTCGCGTCTGGCCGATTACGCTTCGGAGGTTCTGTGAAACATCTGCACACACTGTCCCTGTTGGCTGCAGCAACACTTGCTTTGGCAGCCTGCACGCCGTCGAACACGCGCCCCGGCAGCGTGCCGACGGCAGTCAAGACCGGACAGTCCTGGGTCGTTACCCGCCCCGTGGTCGCCGCGCAGGTGCTGGACACCTGCTCGCGCGACAGCCCCGCCAAACATGCCGGTGAAGTCACCGGCTACTGGGCCCCCAGCCGCGCCGACATCGACGCGCTGGAAAGCCAGTTGGCGCAGCTGCAACCCAGCATTGCCGAGCCGGCTTTATCCGGCCGGCAGTACGTGGGCTTCGAGTCCAACGGCAAGCGCCTGATCTACATCAACGCCTTCACCCTGCCCGACCACAGCGACATCAACCCGGCCCGCGAAGCGATCCGCGTCTGCGATGGCGGCGCGCAGTTCTGGGGTGCGGTATACGACCCACAGGCCGGCACGTTCTCCAGCATCGAGCGCAACGGCGCGCTGTCCAAGCCCTGATCCGGCGTCGGCATGAAGGTCCGCCTGCCCACCTGGGTCTGGATAGGTGCCATTGCACTGTCCTGCGTGGCCGGCATGGTCAACGCTGTTGGCTTCCTGGGCTTTGAACACCAGGCGGTCAGCCATGTCACCGGCAGCACCAGCCAGCTCGGCATTGCCCTTGCGCATGCCGACTGGCGCTCGGTCGGCCATTTGTGGGGCCTGCTGATCGCGTTTGCCCTCGGGGCCGTGCTCAGCGGGCTTATCATCCAGGACAGTACCCTGCAACTTGGGCGCCGTTACGGCGTTGCACTGGCGTTGGAATCGGCCTTGCTGCTGCTGGCGATTCCGTTGTTCAAGCAACAACAGGTCTGGGGCGCGCTGGCTGCGGCCATGGCCTGCGGGCTGCAGAACGCACTGGCCACCACCTTCAGCGGCGCGGTGGTGCGTACCACCCACCTGAGCGGCATGTTCACCGACCTGGGCATCGGCCTGGGCCACCTGCTGCGCGGCCGGCCGGTACCGATGCACCGGCTGACCTTGAGCGGCCTGATCATCGGCGGCTTCCTGGCCGGCGGCATACTCGGCGCCTGGCTGTTCACGCGCTGGCAGTACGACGCACTGCTTGTTCCCGCTGTACTGACCGGACTGAGCGGCCTGGGCTATGTGCTGTACCGGCAATGGACGCTTCGCCGGCAAGCCTGAAGCAGGCGCCGAACAAACCCTGCACAATCGGCAGATGAGTCCCTCCACGCCCGTTTCCGCCCTCACCATCGCCGGCTCCGATTCCGGCGGCGGTGCCGGCATCCAAGCCGACCTCAAGGCCTTTGCCGCCCACCGCGTGCATGGCCTGTCGGCAATCGCCGCGCTCACCGCGCAGCACACCCGCGGCGTCATCGCCGTGCACGTGCCGCCACTGGATTTCCTGCAGGCGCAGCTGGACGCCTGCTTCGAAGATTTCGACATCCATGCGGTCAAACTCGGCATGCTGGCCAATGCCGAGGTGATCCACCTGGTCGCCGATGTCCTCGAACAACGCTGCCCCACCCATATCGTGCTTGATCCGGTAATGGTCGCCACCAGCGGCGCCAAGCTGCTCGAAGACAGCGCCCTGCGCGCGATGCGCGAACGCCTGCTGCCACTGGCCACCCTGCTGACACCCAACACACCTGAAGCCGAACTCCTGCTTGGCCGCCGCATCGGCAATGGCGACGAGGCCGAAGATGCAGCTGCCGCGTTGATCGAAATGGGTGCCGGCGCGGTCCTGCTCAAAGGCGGCCACCTGCTGGAAGGCAGTCGTGTCATCGATCGGTACTTCGATGGTGTCAGCCGCGAAGAATTCAGCCACACCCGGCTGCCGGTGGATGCCCACGGCACCGGTTGCACCTTGGCTTCGGCCATCACTGCGCAACTGTGTTGCGGGTTATCACTGGCCAACGCCTGCGAAGCCGCCATCGATTACGTTGCGCGCGGCCTGCAGGGCGGCTATCACCCGGGCCGCAGCGAGGTGATGGTGCTGGATCACTTCGGCGCGGCACCTTCGGCATGAGTACGAGCCCCTTGCCTTTCAACACAACGGCGGCTCCAGTCACCAGTAGCGATGGCCACAGCTTCGTACTGCTGGCCTACCTGCCGGCCCGGCCCCGGGCCTGCCTGCTATGGCTGCCGGCGCTGGGCGTTGCAGCGCGCCATTACCAACTGTTCGCCGAGGCCCTCGCTGCCCGCGGCATTGCTGTCTTCCTGCACGAATGGCGCGGCAATGGCAGCAGCAACCTGCGCCCGGACCGCAGCCACGACTGGGGCTACAAGGAACTGCTGCAGCTCGATCTGCCAGCCGCCGAAGCGGCCGTGCATGAACTACTGCCCGGCCTGCCGTTCCGGTTGGGCGGACACAGCCTCGGCGGTCAGCTCAGCTGCTGTTACGCCGGCCTGCGCGATGCCGAACTCGACGCATTGTGGCTGGTCGCAAGCGGCACGCCCTGGTGGCGCAGTTTTCCGGCTCCGCGTCGCTGGTTGCTGCCCTTGGCGTATCGCTTCCTGCCTTGGCTTGCACAGCGCAATGGCACGCTGCCCGGTCGCCGCGTTGGTTTCGGCGGCACGGAGGCGCGCGGATTGATACGCGACTGGGCGCGCGTAGGCCTGAGCAACCACTACGCGGCGCAGGGAGTGGCCGCAGATCTTGAAGCTGGCATGCGCGGCATCACCGCAGCGACATGTGCCGTGGTGCTGGACAGCGATTGGCTGGCGCCGGTCAGCTCGATGCAACAGCTGCTGGCCAAGCTCCCAGCGTCGGCACGCAGTTTGAAAGTCTTGTCATCGCGTGACCTGGGCGCACGCGCGGACCACTTTGATTGGATGAAATCACCGCACAACGTGGCTTCGGCACTGATTCATCCCGAAGATTAAGAAATTTTCACAAAAGCGTTGACGCAAACATCTCAAATCCGCATAATCTCGCTCCTGGCAACGACGCGCTCGTAGCTCAGTTGGATAGAGTACCTGGCTACGAACCAGGTGGTCGGGAGTTCGAATCTCTCCGAGCGCACCATGTCAGAACGCAGAGTTAATCTGCACCGCTTCAAACTACAACAGCAATGTTGAGCGCTCGTAGCTCAGTTGGATAGAGTACCTGGCTACGAACCAGGTGGTCGGGAGTTCGAATCTCTCCGAGCGCACCAATACTAAAAACAGCAGGCATTGCCTGCTGTTTTTTTATGCGTGTTTTTTGCAGCATTCCAGACAACCGGAGTGCAGTGCCGAGCCATGCTCGGCAGAGGCCTTCTCGACAACGCCCGTGCCGACCATGGCTCGGCAACCTCCCGGCGCCCTCACAGCACCGAGCAGCCTGCTTTCAGCCTGGACCAGCGAAGCAGGAACGACGCACGCCGCAACACACTCACAGCCCGGCCGAACACCAGCTTCGCGGCTTACACCACTCCCACAGCGCCTCACGCAAGCCCTGTAGTGCCGAGCCATGCTCGGCAGAGGCCTTACCGGGAAAGCTCCAGTCGAGCATGGCTCTACCCTACAGCAGCACCCCATCGTGCAGCACCACCGCGCCCCACAGGCTCTTCAGCGCGCATCAGCGGTGCAGGAGCGCAGGCACTGTAGTGCCGAGCCATGCTCGGCAGAGGCCTTACCAGGAAAGCCCCGGCCGAGCCGCGCCCGACAGAAGCCACGCCGGGAAAGCCCCAGCCGAGCATGGCTCGGCTCTACAGTGAAAACCTCTGCACAGCGCGACTGCGCTCAACAGTCGCACACGACCATCCCGCGCAACACAACGTCCGCCCGCGACCATATCGAAAGAGAAACTCAAAGAGACCGCAAATGAAAAACTACAGACACAAAAAAGCCCCGATAAAGGGGCCTTTTTGAAACTGGCGGAGTGAGAGGGATTCGAACCCTCGATAGAGCTTTTAACCCTATACTCCCTTAGCAGGGGAGCCCCTTCAGCCACTCGGGCATCACTCCGTTTCTCTTGCCCCGCTGCGTGTATTCCTAAGCGGGGCGCGAAGAATAACGTTAAACGGGGTGAAAGGTAAACCCCTTATTCGGAAGTTTCTTCACTTCCGGGAGTCGCGGGCTCATCGCCACGCTGGATACGCTGGAAAATCTCCTCACGATGGACAGCAACATCCTTCGGCGCGGTGATACCGATACGTACCTGGTTGCCCTTGACGCCGAGCACGGTCACGCTGACCGAGTCGCCGATCATCAAGGTTTCGCCTACTCGGCGAGTCAGGATCAACATTGTGTAAATCTCCATGGAACCGGTGGGTTTCCCACCGGCATTGGCGCGCTTCGAGCTATGCGCCCCACGACAAAGGGGAAAAGACTCCCAATGTTACCGTCAGGGCGCGAACAGCTTCAAGGTGCGCGACTTGTCACATTCAGGCCAGATGCGGCTTGACCCATGCCAGCACGCCCTCAAGGGCCTGCACCAGCCTGGGACCGTCCTCACCGCCGCCCTGGGCCATGTCCGGACGCCCGCCACCCTTGCCGCCGATCTGGGCCGCAACGTGCGCCAACAGCTCGCCCGCCTTGACCTTGCCCAGCGCAGCGCCGCTGACGCCGGCAACCAGCGCTGCCTTGCCGTCCTGTACGCCTGCCAGCACGATGATGGCGTCGCCCAGCTGCTGCTTCAGGCGATCCATTGCATCGCGCAGGGCCTTGGCATCGAAGCCTTCCAGGCGCACCGCCAGAACCTTCACACCGGCCACATCAACGGCCGAGCTGCCGAGATCCGCAGTAGCGCCTGAGGCGACCTTGGCCTTGAGGGCCTCCAGCTCGCGCTCCAGCTTCTTCTGGCGCTCACCCAGCTGGCGGATCTTGTCGACCACGTCGCCAGCACTGCCGCCGAGCAGCTGCGCAGCTTCGTGCAGGCGCGCCTCCTCGTCAGCCACATAGTCCAGCGCACCCTGCCCGGTCACCGCCTCGATACGACGCACGCCCGAGGACACACCGCCTTCGGAGGTGATCTTGAACAGGCCGATGTCGCCGGTACGCGAAACGTGGGTACCACCGCATAGCTCGGTGGAGTACTCGCCCATCTTCAGCACGCGCACGTTCTCGCCGTACTTCTCACCGAAAAGCGCCATGGCACCGAAATCCAGCGCTTCCTGCATGCCCATGTTGTGCACTTCGGCAGCGTTGTTGGCACGCACCTGCTCGTTGACCTTGCGCTCGATGACCGCCAGTTCCTCAGCAGTGATCGGCTGGAAGTGCGAGAAGTCGAAGCGCAGACGATCCGGCGCCACCAGCGAGCCCTTCTGCTGCACGTGGGTACCCAGCACTTCGCGCAGGGCGGCGTGCAACAGGTGAGTGGCGGAGTGATTGAGGATGGTGGCGCTGCGGCGCGCGGCGTCGACCGCACCGGCCAGCACGTCGCCAACCTTCAGCGCGCCCTGCTCCAGCTTGCCGACATGGCCGTGGAACTGGCCAGCAAACTTCTGCGTGTCACTGACCGCCAGCTTGACGCCGTTGGCCGACAGCACGCCGGTATCACCAACCTGGCCACCGGACTCGGCGTAGAACGGGGTCTGCGCGGTGAACACGATGACATCATCGCCAGCCTGCACGGCATCGACCGGACGGCCATCCTTGATCAGCGCGACAACCTTCAAGCCATCAGCCTGCAGGCGGTCGTAGCCGAGGAATACGGTTGGGCTGAGGCCGGCAACGAGCTCAGCGGAAAGCGTCACGCCGCCACCGAACTTGCCAGCCGCACGCGCGGTTTCGCGCTGGTGCTCCATCGAGGCGTCAAAGCCGGCCATGTCCACCGTCATGCCACGCTCGCGGGCGATGTCGGCAGTCAGGTCGACCGGGAAGCCGTAGGTGTCGTACAGACGGAACGCATCCACGCCGGGAATGATGCCATCACTGACCTTGGCAGCGACGTCATCGAAAATCTTCATGCCCGAATCGAGGGTTTCAGCGAAACGCTCTTCTTCGGCATGCAGTGCGCGCACGACGGTGTCGGCCTGCGCCGGCAGTTCCGGGTAGGCCTCGCCCATCTGTTCGATCAGCGTCGGCACCAGCTTGTTGAAGAACGGCTGGCGCACGCCCAGCATCCAGCCATGGCGCAGGGCGCGGCGGATGATGCGGCGCAGGACGTAACCGCGGCCTTCGTTGGACGGCAGCACGCCATCGACGATCAGGAACGAGCAGGCACGGATGTGATCAGCGATCACCCGCAACGACTTGTTCTCCAGGTCGGCCATGCCGGTCAGCTCGGACGCCTTGCGGATCAACGCCTGGAACAGGTCGATCTCGTAGTTGGTATGCACGTGCTGCAGGATTGCCGCCAGGCGCTCCAGGCCCATGCCGGTATCCACGCACGGTGCTGGCAGCGGCTGCAGCGAGCCGTCTGGCTGACGGTCGAACTGCATGAACACCAGGTTCCAGATTTCGATGAAGCGGTCGCCATCTTCATCCGGCGAGCCCGGCGGGCCACCGGCGATGTGGTCGCCGTGGTCATAGAAGATCTCGGTGCAGGGACCGCAGGGACCGGTATCGGCCATCTGCCAGAAGTTGTCAGATGCGAACGGCGCACCCTTGTTGTCGCCGATGCGTACGATGCGCGACTCCGGGATGCCGATCATGTCGCGCCACAGCGCGTAGGCCTCGTCATCGGTCTGGTAAACGGTGACCAGCAGGCGATCGGCGGGCAGCTTCCAGACCTGGGTCAGCAGCTCCCATGCCCAGGCAATGGCGTCCTTCTTGAAGTAATCGCCGAACGACCAGTTGCCCAGCATTTCGAAGAAGGTGTGGTGGCGGGCGGTGTAGCCGACCTGGTCCAGATCGTTGTGCTTGCCACCGGCACGCAGGCAGCGCTGTACGTCGGCCGCGCGCACGTAGCTGCGCTTCTCCGCGCCCAGGAACACGTCCTTGAACTGGACCATGCCCGAGTTGGTGAACAGCAGGGTTGGGTCGTTGCCCGGCACCAAGGGTGCCGACGGCACGATGGTGTGGCCTTTGCCCTGGAAGAATTCGAGGAAGTCAGCGCGGATCTGGGAGGTCGTAAATTTGGCAGGTGTATTCATGGGGACTGGCGGTAAGCTGGCAAGCGGGTCCCGGCAACCTGTACAGGCGCGGGAATTCGGGACAACCGAAACCCTGAAAGGGTATCAGGCCCAGCCCGCCCAGTCCTGTTCAGTCCTCTGGATCGTAGCGGCTGGCCTGGCGGATGCAGTTGCCGTCAAAGCCACGCCGGGCCAATAGATCCGCGGCTTTGCGCCGCTGCGCCAGATCTTCGGGGCCACTGGCACCAAAACGGCGGCACACCAGCTCGCGCGCATTTTCAGTCCAATCGCCTTCAAACGAGGCCATGGCGGCCTCGATCTGCTCGCTGTCCAGCCCGTGCGTGCCCAGCTCCGCGCGGATATGCAGCGGCCCATAACCGCTAGCTGCGCGGTTGCGGACCAGCGACTGGGCAAAACGGGTGTCATCCTGCCAGCCCTCTTCAGCCAACTTGGCTACCGCCGCATCGACCGCATCGGGATCCACGCCGCGTGATTTGAGCTTGCGACCGAGCTCCTTGCGCGAATGCTCGCGCCTGACCAGCAGGCCCAGTGCGCGCTGTAGCGGTGTCTGCTGGCGACCGCGCTTGGTTTTGCCCTCTGGCTGATCATCCATCTCGGTCATCACGCCACCACGTTCGTTTCAGCCAGGTTCGTTTCAGCCAGGCCAGTTTCAGCCAAGCTAGTCTCGATCAGGCTCAACCCCGCCCGCCTTGACTCCGGCGAGCCCGGCTCCAAAAGGCCAGCCCCGGCAATACCCAACCCCGCCCCATCCCTGGCACAGGGTCTTCATGGACAAAATGCCGCAGGAGCGGGCGACGTCACTGACGATGCGCCACCCGCTCCCGCGGGAAAATCACTCCTCGCCGTCTTCGTCGTCGCCTTCTTCGCGCGCCGCTTCGGTGGGCTGGAATTTCTCGCGCAACTCGGCCTCAAGGCGAGCTGCAACCTGCGGGTTGTCACGCAGATAGCCGCGGGCGTTGTCCTTGCCCTGGCCGATGCGCTCCTCACCGTAGCTGTACCAAGCACCGGCCTTGTCAACCAGCTTGGCATCCACACCCATGTCGATCAGCTCGCCTTCGCGGGAGATGCCTTCGCCATAGAGGATTTCGGTGATGACCTGCTTGAACGGAGGCGCCAACTTGTTCTTGACCACCTTGATCTTGGTCTGGTTGCCGATGATCTCGTCGCCCTTCTTGATCGCACCGATACGGCGGATGTCCAGGCGCACCGAGGCGTAGAACTTCAGCGCGTTGCCACCGGTAGTGGTCTCCGGGCTCTGGCCCGGCATCATCACGCCGATCTTCATACGCAACTGGTTGATGAAGATCACCAGCGTATTGGAGCGCTTGATGTTGCCGGTCAGCTTGCGCAGCGCCTGGCTCATCAGACGGGCCTGCAGGCCAGGCAGCTGATCGCCCATTTCGCCTTCGATTTCAGCACGCGGGGTCAGCGCGGCGACCGAGTCGACCACCACGATATCCACCGAACCCGAACGCACCAGCATGTCGGCGATTTCCAGCGCCTGCTCGCCGGTGTCCGGCTGCGACAGCAGCAGGTCGTCGACATTGACGCCCAGCTTGGCGGCGTAGATCGGGTCCAGTGCATGCTCGGCGTCAATGAAGGCAGCGGTGCCGCCCAGCTTCTGGCATTCGGCAATGGCCTGCAGGGTCAGGGTGGTCTTGCCCGAGGATTCCGGACCGTAGATCTCGACCACACGGCCCTTGGGCAGACCGCCAATGCCCAGCGCGATATCCAGCATCAACGAGCCCGTGGGGATGATCTCGACGGGCTCGACAACGCGGTCGCCCATACGCATCACCGAGCCTTTGCCGAACTGCTTCTCGATCTGACTCAGTGCAGCAGTAAGCGCGCGCTTCTTGTTCTCGTCCATCGCGTTCGTCCTCGGGGTTGATTTCGTTGATTTCGTCATGGGGTCCACTGTAGAGGTGTCGTATCGCATAGGCTGAGACTGCAGCCGAGACGACAAAATTATTTGGCCGACAAGGATACCGACAGCAGCCCAAACACCCGCCCTACGTAAGGAAAACAGTCAGTTATGGCTGCGAAATGCGCAGATCCGGGCTCTGCAGGATTCAAATCCGCGAGCCTGGGACCTGTACGTTTCAGCGGTTTGGCCTCAGCAGGCCGCAATACAGCCCCTCGATGGAGAAATCCTGGTCGGGCAGGACTTCGATCGGCGCGTAGTCGGGGTTGCGCGGTAGCAGGCGGATCCGGTCCTTGGCGATCTTCAGCAGCTTGACCGTGATCTCGTCGTCGATACGCGCTACCACGATCTGCCCGGAGGTCGCATCGCGGGTGCGGTGCACACCGATCAGGTCGCCATTGAAAATGCCTTCGTCGATCATCGAATCGCCCTGCACTTTCAGCAGGTAATCCGGTGCCGGCGAGAAGAACACCTTGTCCAGCACCACGTAGTCGTCCGAACCAATGTCCGCGCCAATTGGTAGACCGGCAGCGACCCGGCCGAGGATCGGCAGGCGCAGCACATCGTCATTGGCGGCCTGCGCAGGCGCTTGCGAATCGACGTCGCCCTCGCCTTCCTGGCGTACCAGGCGGATGCCACGCGCACGGCCGGGGACGCGCTCGATGGCGCCAGCCGCCTCCAATGCATCCAGGTGATATTGGGCCGAACGCACACCCTTGAAACCAAAGGCACGGGCGATCTCGGTCTGTGATGGCGGCATGCCCTCGGCCTCGATGCGCTCAGCGATCAAGTCGAGGATGGCCTGCTGGGTGTCGGTGAGGTTCATGGTTAGTAGTATTACTACTAACAAAAAGATCTGCAAGCCCCTCGGCGAAGATCAGTGATGGCGCCCGCTGCGCCAGATCGAAAACAATATCCACACCCCGCAGATGCCAGCGCCCACGAAGCCGCACAGCCCCAGCGCCAGGAACCAGCGACTGGAAAGCCCGCCTACGCTGTGCATCACGATCGACGAGCCAATGATCAAGGCAGCGGTGATCACGCCAACCACCAGTCGGTTGGCGGCGCGATTCACCTGATCACCGAAGCCCTGCAAGGCCGTGGTTTCCACCCGCAATTTCAGCTGCCCGCGGCGCGCGGCCTGCACCAGCCGGCGCAGATCACGCGGCAGTTCGCCGGCGAGATCCAACATTCCCAGCAGGCTGCGGCGGCCGCGTTTGAGCAGCGCCCTGGGCGCATAACGCTGCAGCACCACCTGCTCCAGGAACGGACGCGCGGCACTGGCCATATCGAAGTCGGGGTCCAGCTGCCGGCCCATGCCTTCCAGAGTGAGGAAGGCCTTGATCATCAATGCCAGGTCGGCAGGCAAGGTCAGGCTGTAGCTGCGCAGCAATTGAGTGATGTCGCCGAGCATCAGACCAATGCGCAGGTCTTTCAGCGGCACACCACGGTATTGATCGACGAACTGGCTGATGTCCTGTTGCAGACGACCTTCGTCGACCTCCACGCCGCCGGCCCAGTCCAGCAACACGTCGGCGACTGCCTGCGGTTCCTGCTCGACCAGCCCGTGCAGCAACTGCGCGACCTGGAAGCGGCGCGCTTCGGACAGCGCACCGACCATGCCGAAGTCGATCACGCCGATGCGCCCGTCGCGCATGTAGAAGATGTTCCCTGGATGCGGGTCGGCATGGAAATAGCCGTCTTCCAGCACCATTTTCAGCACGATCTGCGCGCCGCGACGGGCCAGCGCTGCGCGGTCCAGGCCAGCGTCGTCCACTGCATCCAACTTGCGCCCAGGAATGCCATCAACGAAGTCCTGCACGTTGAGGCTTTCGCAGGTCCACTGCCAATGCACGGCGGGGATCAGGATGTCGTCGCGGCCGTCGAAGTTGCGCGCGATGCGTTCGGAATTGCGGCATTCGGCAGCGAAATCCATCTCGCTGCGCAGCGATGTGGTGAACTGCTGTACCACTTCCGCTGGCCGATAGCGACGCAGATCCGGCAAGCGTGCCTCAACGATTTCAGCCAGCCGCGCCAGCAGGCGCAGATCGGCTTCAACCACATCACGGATGCCCGGCCGACGTATTTTCAACACCACTTCGCGGCCATCGTGCAAGCGCGCGCGATGTGCCTGCGCCAACGAGGCAGCGGCCATCGGGGTTTCATCGAGGAAGGCGAACACCTGCGCTGGCGGTGCGCCGAGATCAGCCTCCAGCTGCTCGCGGATGGCGGCATAAGGCAATGCAGGCACCGCGTTCTGCAGCTCGGACAGCTCGGCGATCCATTCCGGCGGCAACAGGTCCACGCGCGTGGCCAGCACCTGGCCAAGCTTGACGAACGTCGGCCCCAGTTCCTGCATCGCACTGCGCACACGCACCGGTGCGGTCATCCGCAGCATCTGCTGGCTATCGTTCCAGCGCACCAGCCGGCCCGCCCGCTCCAGCACCGAGGCCAGCCCGGTCCTGCGCACCACGTCGCCGAAACCATAGCGGATCAGAACCGCTGCTATTTCCTGCAAGCGGCCCAGATCACGGACCGTGCCCAGTGTCTCCCACATCACGACTTATCCCGGTTGCTGGCCGCGCCAGCATGTCATAGATGCTCGCCGATGCCGCGCAATGCGGCGTCCACGGTTTGCCTGCGTACCGCATCGCGGTCGCCATCGAACTGGAACAACTGCGCGCGCGCATAGCCGCCGCGCCGCTTCCAGCCTATCCAGACGCTGCCAACCGGCTTGTCCGGGCTTCCGCCGCCAGGGCCGGCAATGCCGGTCACCGCCACTGCGATGCCAGCGCCGGAGTTGATCAATGCACCGGCAACCATTTCCAGCACAGTCTCGCGGCTGACCGCACCGAACTGCTCCAGGGTCTGCGCGCGGACGCCAAGCAGGCGCTGCTTGGCTTCGTAGCTGTAGACCACCATGCCGCAGTCAAAGAACGCAGAGGAGCCGGCGATATCGGTCATGCTCTTGGCGATCCAGCCGCCACTGCAGCTTTCCGCGGTTACCAGCTGTAGCGAGGCCTGCTGCAAGCGCTCGCCGAGCGCGGCAGCCAGGGCGTTGAGATCGGCATCGGTTGGATTGGACATTGCGGTAAAGGGGGCTGGGCGGAGAACCCTTACGTTTTACCGCAGATGACGCCTGCGTGTCAGGGCACAGGCCCGAGATGGTAGCTGCAGGGTTGGGGAGCTGTGGGAGCGGCGTAAGC